>NZ_JBNGHF010000030.1:0-60544 GCF_050611805.1 Methylotuvimicrobium sp. | reverse complement strand
AGGCGTTCCCACGCAGAGCGTGGGAACGATAATTGCCGGGGGACTGAATAGTTACATTCATCCTTGTAACGTTACCGTTTTTTCAAGCCATAGGAAGCCAGGTTGTTAGTGCTTAGAAAGTAGGCTCTTATCAGCCTCAATAAATACAAAATAATTCGAAGGGGGACTTATGCTTGATTTCATTTACTGGATTGGTTGGATTGCCACTGTGCTTCTGGCAGGCTATTTGTTGTTGTATATCATTAAAATATTTATACACCTGGATGCTTTGCCAGCGATCTCTTTAGATTCAATGCCGGCCGTTAAACCAGTGCCTATACCGACAAAAAATCAGAACACAAAATTGCAAAAAATTGTAGCTTCGATTTTTGAAGTCAGAAAATGGGTTTTAACCGAAAATTGGTATTACGAATTGTCCGATGGTTCCATGATTTTAATCCCTAAAGGCTTTGAATTCGACGGCGCTTCGATTCCGAGACCATTATGGGCGCTATTGAGTCCGACCGGTTTGTTGCTGATTCCCGGGTTAGTACATGATTATGCCTATATGTATGCACAGCTTTGGCAAGTCACATCTAATAAAGTTGTCGAGCCTTATGGGCAAGATAAGAATCGAAAAGATTGGGATAAATTGTTCAGATCGATGGGGCAGGAGATCAACGGTTTTTCGTTTGTTAATTTTATTTCCTGGTTCGCGTTATGGTTGGGCGGATGGTTGGTATGGAGAGGACATAGAAAGGCGAATAAAACGCCGACTAAGCCTTTATTATAAAAATGCGATGGGCAAAGTGTTATGCGCTTTGCCCACTCCGAATTAATTTCATGAGCTTCATGGTTGAAATGCCTGAATTTAGGATGAATGTTGCCGATGCCGGTAATTCAAATTTTTCATTTGCTTCATTATCCAGGCTTTGCGCTTGAGTAAATACGGCGTAGGTTTGTCTGCCTTATATAAATGAGGATTGGGCAGCGTCGCTGCTAATAGTGCCGCTTGCGAAGGACTCAATTGACTGGCGGGTATGCCGAAATAACGTTGACTGGCCGATTCGATGCCGAAGAGATGATCGCCGAATTCCGCAATATTTAAATACACTTCTAGAATGCGGTCTTTGTGCCAAAGCATTTCAATCAGTCCGGTAAACCAAAATTCGAACCCTTTGCGCCAAAAGCTTTTGGAGGGCGTCAGGAATAGGTTTTTGGCGACTTGTTGGCTAATCGTGCTGGCGCCCCGGAGTTTTCCGCCTTTTAAGTATTGATCGATAGCATTCTGCATTTCATTGAAATCGAAGCCGTGGTGACTAAAAAAACGTTGGTCTTCGGATGCAATGACTGCCGAGAAGGCGTAGCGTGAGATGTGTTCGTTCTTTACCCAGCGATAATCGATTGTTTTGAATGATCGATGTTGTTGAAAATATTCTGCGTGGCGATATAGCATGAATACCGATACGGGTACTGGTATATGACGTAGCAAAACGACCGATAACAAAGAGCTTGTTATAAAAAATAGAGTTAGATAAAGCGCCAGTCGTTTAAGCTTATTTAGGAAAGAACGCTTGGGCTTGCGTTTGGAGTATCTCAAAAAAGTATCAACTTCCTTCCTAGGAATAAATATTCAGTCTCCCTCTTTTTGAATGAGGGAGACTGTGAATACTTACGATTTAATCGGTAGTGGTTAAACCTTTCAAGCTTGCAAAATAGGCCGAGATATTCTCCAAGTCGTCACCCGATAAGCCTTGCAGCATTGACTGCATGATAGGGTTGTTTCTTTTGCCGGATTGATAGTCTTTCATGGCTTTGACCAGATAATTGCCGTATTGACCGGCCAATCTCGGTACATTGCTTTGCGCATCTTTACTTTCTGCATGGCAGCTTAGGCAAGATTGAGCGAGTTTTTTGCCCGCAGCCGGATCGCCTCCGGCTGGGCTTTTGGTTTCTTTGCCCGGCGCGGATTCAATATAAGCGGCGATATTTTCGATAGTTTGATCGCTTAGGTCGTAGGTATTGGCTTTCATGGTGCCATGCGGGCGATTTTTTTCTCGATAAGCTTTCAATGCCGAAGCCACATAGTCTGCGCGTTGTCCGCCGATTTTCGGCACATAATAAGTCGGGTAGGCATTACTGTAGGCGGGGATGCTGTGGCAGCCTCGACAGGTTTCAAAAGCTGCTCGGCCGGCGTCGACATCCGCGGCTTGAACATTCATTTGCGGAATTGAAGCTGTCAGTACGCTGACTAATAATGCTAAGGATGGTTTTTTCATGGTGGTCTCGATCCTAATAAAGAGAAGATTGCTTCGAATTTGTAAGTTACTGAACGTATCTTACCAAACACGCCGGAAATTGATAACAGGCTATTGAGTCGGTGCTAAGGAAACATACCCATTTAGCCTAATTTTGGTTTTGAGTTGCTTGACAAAGGACCTTGTCGTTAAGACGGCATTTTTGTTTTCATGGCCTTTACTATCGTCGCGGGAATGCATATTTTATCGAGAGCTACAAAAACCACGCTCCTTAGATAACTTCGCCGGTATGGCATTTAAACCAGCCGGCAATACTCAAGCGTTGACGGTGTGTCGGCTCGACCTCGTGCGGTATATCTTCGCTGAGAAAGACGACCAGTGTTCCTGCCAAAGGCATGATTCGTGCTGCGACTTGTTCACTTTTCGGGTTATAAAGGGCCAGAAAACCGCCATCTTCGTTTTGCCAAGTTTCGTTAAGGTAAGCCACTGTCGTTAAGATCCGCCCTGCCGCACCTCGAAAACTGTCCCTATGCTTAAGATAATAAGCACCCGGTTCATAGCATGCAAAATGGCTTTCATATTCGAATAAGCCCATGAAGAGTAGCCGGTTGATTTCATGACGAAGCATGTCCATTTCGTCTAAATAGCGCTTTTGCGCATCGGTACTTCGTGTAAGCCACCGGGTTTTATCGCCGCGGATATTTTCGTCCAACGTGAAGCCGATGCCCCGGCCGATGCCGGCCGGAGTTAGTTCGCCATCGTTATCGTAGGCTTTAAGGTCGGCAACTAAGCTTTTTATTAACGTAGTATCGAAGTAATTTTCAATGACATGCCAGCCTCTATCGATCAATTGATCGGCTAGTTCGTCGAAAATAGGCTTCGGATGAGTCGGTGTCGTGGTAGGTAATAAGCTGGGTTGCAAGTAATATTACTCAAGTAAATGAAAAGCCGCGCGAATTTAGCCTTGAAATGCAAAAAAAGCAAGACTAAAGATAAGGTTTAATTCTGGGCTATAATATCGCGCCGATTATGGCTTGCCGATTTCTTCATCAATGATGCCACAGAACCGCCCATTAAAATATTTGTTTTCTTATGGCTGATCTCTTATCGGTCCCGCAAGGTCGATTTAACTTGCGGCGCTTGCCCTTACGTCGGCGTGAGCAACTTAGGGCATACGATGCTTCCGACGAATATTTGCTGAATTATCTGTCCGAAGTTCAATTGCCTTCTATTGGCGCTCGCGTCTTGATCGTTAATGACAGTTTCGGTGCTCTAACGGTCGCCTTACATGGCTTCATGCCGTCTGCATTATCCGACTCCTATTTAAGCCAACAAGCGACACTAATAAATTTTTCCGAGAATGCCTTGTCGATAGACGGCGTTCGGTTGATGACAAGTCTCGAGTTGCCCGAGCAAAGTTATGATTTAATTGTGATTAAGTCGCCGAAAACATTGGCATTGCTCGAATACCAATTGATTTCGTTACGGTCTTTCATGACCCCGGCTACTCGAGTTATCACAATCGGGATGGTCAAAAATCTCAGCGCTACGGTTTGGAGTTTATTGGAAACGATTGTCGGTCCAACAAGCACCGCGAGGGCATGGAAAAAATCGCGACTAATTTTTTCCGAACTGGACGATAATATTTCGTTGCCGGTAAATCCTTATCCGGTCAGTTATCGGTTAGAGGGGACGAATTATACGATCGTTAATCATGCCAATGTGTTTTCTCGAGACAGTCTCGATATCGGTACTCGGTTTTTTATCGAGCATATCGGTTGTTTTCCCAATGCCGAAACTATCATCGATCTTGGTTGCGGTAATGGTATCGTTGGCTTGCTTGCAGCTGAACGCAATCCGAATGCAGTGGTTCATTTCGTAGACGAGTCGTTCATGGCGATTGCGTCGGCGCGGGAAAATTTTAAACTGGCTTTCGGCGAGAGCAGGTTAGCGAATTTTAGTGTCGGCGATTGTTTGTCCGACTTTACCGCTAAATCGGCCGATGTGATTTTGTGCAATCCTCCTTTTCATCAACAGAATGCAGTCGGCGATATGATCGCCGCTAAAATGTTTCGGCAGGCTAGAGAGGTCATAAAGCAAGGAGGGAAGTTGCTGGTCATCGGTAATCGTCACTTGGGTTATCATCTGGAGTTGAAGAAATTGTTCGGCAATGTTTCGGTTATTGCCGCTAATCGTAAATTCGTTATTTTGCAGTCGATGGTCGAATGAACGAGTCGAATACACAAAGTGATCGTTTATGTCATTTTTTATTATTTAAGGTATGAGCATGCGTTTTCGTAATTTTTTTCTGTTGCAACTCGCAGGAGCGGTTGGTCTTGTCCTAACAGGATGCGCTTCTTCCCGCCAGATTGCGGTCGATTATCCGGTTGCTCAAGCAAATGATTTAAAGCCTCTCGGCGGTTATCAAGCCGTTGATGGAGACGACTATTACGTTCAGTTATTTTCCGAATTCGAGTTAAAAGGCGATAGTACGCTCAAAACGGGCTGCAGCGAAATAGGGTCCGGCTATGAGAAAGGAAGTTCGACAGCGGGGGTTGTTTTTAAAGTTAAAAACGAAGCGCTAAATTATAAGCAGGAGGTTACGGCACTCGTTTATCAAGGTAGCAGCGGAAAATGCAACTTCAATCTCGAAACGCGCAAAGCCGCGCTAACGCCATGGCTGAGGCTGGATTTAAGTAAGGACACTACGATCGATTACCAATTCATGACCAGTAATCAGAGCGATACCGACATTTCAAAAATTATCGGTGATGTTCATAAAAGTACAAATCTTTTGGCCTTGACCGGGGTCGGTATCGGTATTGCCGTGATGGGCAAGTTGGCCGACGAATGGGTGCAGAGTCCGATCGGACAAACTGCGGTATCGGCGCCGTCCGAAGCAAAAGTCAGTACCGAGACTCATACCTTGCCGCTCGCTATACAGAGCGATGGCAATAAGACGGTATTTAGAGAGACGCGTCTGCCGGTTTATGAAGTCGTCGAAGGCGGTAATCCGTTTGCAGGTGGATCGAAACAATTGGGCGAATTGAGAATTTACCCTGAGATACGCTCTTCTTTATTACTCAAACAAGTTTCCGCAGGGATACCCAGTGCGAGGGATGTTTCGTTGCAGGAGTTATTGAGCATGCCGATTCGAATGGGTGAAGGCAATATCGAGCTCAGGCAATTAATGGAAAAATCTCCAATCGATGAGAAGCCGAATTTGCAGCCGGATTGGAGGAAATACGGCGAAGTTGAAAGCCAATGCCGTAAATTAAAGCTAGTCTTGCGAGGCTTGGGGTTTAATAAATTCGACCGAAATGCAGTGCTTTATTATTATCTCGCTCAGTCTCCGGACTGGTCGAACTACAATATTCCGAAAATTCGCGCTACTGCCGATGACCTTCGACCGGCAACGCTCCAACAATTTCGAAGCCGTAATTTTTCCGGCTGTTTGATTGATGAGGATTTTCAAACAATGGCGATGATGGGCTTGTCCGTCAATAGCGCACAAGATTGGCAGGCCATTCAGGATGCCCGCCAAAAGAAAGAAAGCGTGCTAGGACCGGTACAATCGATCGGACGTCAATTAACCGCGGTGATTCAAAACAAAAATCCGGCGGAAATGGCGAGACAGATTTATCCGTTGATCGCTACTCCTAAAGAAGGAGGCGGTAAGGTACTATTGCAGAATCATCTTGGCGAATTCGGCCTAGAGAGTTTGCTCGGCATCGACTATATGCCCGGAGAAGGGATAGTAATCGGTTATCAGCAATTCGAACAGGTTTTTTCTTGGCTTTATATCGATCAACTAAGTTGTACGCGGCCGGCCATTGAACAAGGCAAGCCATTAGGTCATATCGGTTTATTGATGTTTACGACGCAAGACGGTTCGCCTTGGCCGAAAGGCGGTGCAATGGAATTTGAAATTCAATCCGGAAAAATTTCGCGGATTGCTTTTCAGCATCCGACTTTTCGAGACTTTGAGCAAAGCTTGACCGATTACCCTGAAATCGGCGGCTGTCGGATCGATAAAAGCTTCATCGAGAGGTTGCGGTGACGATTGATGGCAAGTCGATAAGTGTAAATTAATCTAAAAACGTTGCGAAAATATTAAATACAGCAACAAAGAAAGCTGCGTCCAAACTATACCTTTCGCAATTCAAATTTCGGCAGTGCCTAAGGAGGCACCAGGGTGTTCGGCCCCTTACCTAGCGTTAGGTGAGGGATCAGCATGGAGCTGGCATAGAGCCTACCTGGACGTATTCACCCAGCACCTAAATTTCATAGGCCATTAGCCATGGTTAATAGTCTTAGATAATTTAGGTGCTGGGTTCACGGCGTCCTTTGACGCGCCCCGGTGCCGAATTTTGATCTACGATGGGTATAATAACCAATATTTCAGGTAATTGTGCATGACATTGATTCGCCAAGAAGATTTTATCCAAAGCATATTCGAATCGCTGCAATACATTTCTTATTATCATCCAGGTGATTTTATTGAGGCGATGTATCGAGCCTATCAAAATGAACAAAGTTTGGCTGCCAAGGATGCAATCGCACAAATTTTGATTAATTCCAGAATGTGTGCCGAAGGACACCGACCGATTTGCCAGGATACCGGCATCGTCGTGGTATTTCTGAAAATCGGTATGAACGTGCAATGGGATGCTCGGAAAAGTGTGACCGATATGGTCAACGAAGGCGTTCGGCGCGCGTTCATGCATCCCGACAACTTACTTCGTGCATCGATTTTGTCCGATCCGGCCGGCAAACGCATCAATACGCGAGACAATACGCCGGCGGTCGTATACATGGAGGTCGTTCCCGGAAATAAAATCGAAGTCGAAATCGCGGCCAAGGGCGGCGGTTCCGAAGCTAAATCCAAGTTTGCGATGTTGAATCCGTCCGACAGCGTTGTCGATTGGGTTATGCAAACCGTACCGACGATGGGAGCGGGATGGTGTCCTCCGGGGATATTAGGCATTGGTATCGGCGGTACCGCCGAAAAAGCAATGCTGCTCGCGAAGCAGGCTTGCATGGAATCGGTCGATATTCACGAGTTGATCGCGCGTGGACCGGTCAATGCGCTTGAGGAATTGCGCTTGGAGTTGTACGAAAAGGTCAATGCACTCGGTATCGGTGCACAAGGCATGGGCGGGCTGACCACGGTCTTGGATATTAAGATCAAGGATTATCCGACGCATGCTGCCAATAAACCGGTTGCGATGATTCCGAACTGCGCCGCAACGCGCCATATCCATTTCGAACTCGACGGTTCCGGGCCGGCCGAACTGCCAGTGCCGCGTTTGGAGGATTGGCCGAAAATTGCCTGGGAAGGTGGGAGTAGCGCCAAACGGGTCAATCTCGACACCGTGACGAAAGACGAAATAGCGACTTGGAAGCCCGGCGAAACTTTATTGTTGAGCGGCACGCTACTCACCGGCCGAGACGCCGCCCATAAACGGATCGTTGAGATGCTGGAGCGTGGCGAGGATTTGCCTGAGGGCGTTGATTTTACGAACAAATTCATCTATTACGTAGGCCCGGTCGATCCGGTCCGCGATGAGGTCGTCGGACCTGCAGGTCCGACGACTGCGACGCGCATGGATAAATTTACCGAGGCGATGCTCGCGCAAACCGGTTTGATCGGAATGATCGGCAAGGCCGAACGCGGCCCAGTTGCAATTGAAGCGATCAAAAAACATCGTGCGGTTTATTTGATGGCGGTCGGTGGTGCGGCTTATCTGGTTTCGAAAGCGATACGGAAAGCGCGAATCGTTGCGTTCGAAGATTTGGGCATGGAAGCCGTGCATGAATTCGTGATCGAAGACATGCCGGTCACGGTCGCGGTCGATGTCGACGGCGAGTCTATTCATAAGAGCGGTCCAAAACAATGGCAAGCTAAGATAGGCAAAATTCCGGTGGTTTCGAAATGATTTTCATCCTATAAAAAGCATTTTGTCCACCAAACACACGAAAATATTCAACATGTTAATTGAAAATAGCCAACCCTTCGATATTTTGCTGGTCGAAGATGAGCCGGCCGATGCTCATTTAGTGAAGTCGGCTCTCAAAGAAAATAAAGTGTATTGTCATTTGCATCATGTATTGGACGGTCGTGATGCTTTGGGTTTTTTGAGGCGCGAAGGCGATGCTTATAAAAATGCTCCCCAACCGGATCTGATTTTATTGGATTTAAACATGCCGCGCATGAACGGTCGTGAGTTTTTAAGCGTTATTAAGACAGACGAGCAATTTTCGGCTATTCCCGTCGTGGTGTTGACAACTTCCGATGTTGAGCGCGACGTCGTGGCCTCGTATAAACTCGGAGCGGCTAGTTACATCACCAAGCCGGTCGATATGGCGCAATTTATCGATGCGATTCGGCAACTTGATAATTATTGGTTTACTTTGACTCGATTGCCCAAAAAGAGTTGATCATGTATGCCAAGTTGTCTTATCGAGTGTTATTAATTGAAGACGATCCCAGTGATGCGCACCTGGTAAGTCGTTATTTGAAGTTGTCTACGGATGTCGGTTTCGAATTGACATGGGTCGTTTCTTTATCCGAAGGCTTAGCGCAGTTACAGAAAAATGAACACGATATATTGTTGTTGGATTTATCGTTACCGGATTCTAAAGGGCTTGAAACAGTAAAAGCGATACGTTCGTCCACTCATTTCTCTCTACCGTTGATTGTTTTAACCGGGCATGACGATACAGGTTTTGCACTCGATATATTAGAGTCCGGCGTTCAGGATTATTTAATCAAGGGGCGTTTCGATGGGGATGCCTTGATTCGAGCCATCCGGTATGCTTTACATCGTTCAAAACTCGAACAACGGTTACATGAAGCGGAAGAGCGTTGGCGATTTGCTTTGGAGGGCGCTGGCGATGGTGTTTGGGATTGGAATTTATTGACCAATGAGGTCTTCTATTCTCCGCGATGGAAAGCGCTTCTCGGCTTTTCCGAAGATGAGATTGGCAATAATGTCAACGAATGGGAGAAACGTGTTTATCCATTGGACTTGCCGGTTGCGATGGCCAATATTCAAGCTCATCTCGACGGCAGAGTCGATAGTTATGGTTGTGAGCATCGTTTGATGTGTAAGAACGGGAAGTGGCGATGGTTCATGGATCGCGGCGTAGTCGTCAGTTGGACCGATGGGGGGCTTCCTCAACGAATGATCGGTACATTGTCCGATATCACTAACCGGAAAAATATGGATCAGCAGCTGCAACAATCCAAACAGTTTGCGGTTTCTACCATTGATGCGTTATCGGCCCATATCTGCGTATTGGATAAATCCGGTGCAATTGTGGCGGTCAATCGAGCATGGCGAGAGTTTTACCAAAATAATGCGGGTGCTTCGAGTAATTGCATATCGGTTATCGACAGTAACTATTTAGCGGTTTGTGATTGCACAACGGATGAAAGTTCGGAGCAAGCAGCACAAATGGCCGCAGGTATTCGTTCGGTCATGAAGGGTGGTGTAGATATTTTTGAGATGGAATACCCATGTCATTCAGAACACGAAGAGCGTTGGTTCAATGCCAGGGTTACATCCTTTAATGATAATAGCGAATATATCGTCGTAGCGCATGAGGATATTACCGAGCGAAAGCAAGCCGAGGCTCGCGACCGTTTGTTAATTGCGGCGCTCGAAGCAGTCGGTCATGGTATTGTGATCACCGACACCAGTGCTCGCATCGAATGGGCCAATCCGGCCTTCGGAAAACTGACCGGCTATACTCTTGAGGAGGCGCTCGGCAAGGCTCCGAAAGATCTTGTTAAATCCGGAAAGCAGGATTCTTTGTTTTACGATGATATGTGGCAAACCATTCGTTCCGGTAAAACGTGGTGCGGAGAATTGATCAACAAACGTAAGAACGGCGATTTGTATGATGAAGAACTCACAATTGCTCCGGTCACGGATGATAAGGGTAAGATTACGCACTTCGTCGGAATTAAACAGGACATCAGTGAGCGTAAAAGATTGGAAGCCGAACTAATACAATTGGCGACTACCGATCCCTTGACAGGACTGCCTAACAGAAGACATTTCATGGAACGATTGGGTGAGGAAATCAACCGTTCGGAGCGTAATAACTCTCATCAAGTCGCGGTTTTGATGTTGGATTTGGATAATTTCAAAAAAATCAACGACCGATATGGTCATGCCGTTGGCGACCAGGTGCTGAAGCATTTTTCCTCAATTTTACGTAAAGAGCTGCGCAAAATCGATACTGTCGGCCGGCTCGGCGGGGAGGAGTTTGGAATATTTCTTCCGGAAACAAGCCTTTCCGATGCCGGAATATTTGCGGAGCGCTTACGACAAGAACTCGCACAAACGCCTTTGTTAACCGATGGGCAATCGATCGTTACCACTGTCAGCATTGGTATTTCCGAATTGATGTCAAAAGATATTCAAGCCGACTCTGTCTTGATTCGCGCCGATCAAGCTTTGTATCGAGCTAAGAAAAATGGACGAAATCGTGTGGAATTTTATAATGGTTCTTAAATCGCTGCATTCTTGCCGACTGGCTGGTATTGATAAAAATTAGGGAAAAAGGTCGGTTCTTGTTAAAATTAAGTTTCGATACGAAACTATATGATTCTATCGGCTGTGTGAATTTATTATTGAGCTATCCAAATCGGTGGAAGAATCGGGCAAGAGAGTGCTTCGAAGCCAAGACTAAGTTTATTACTCCCTTTTATTTTTAGACGGTTTTTCGATCAAAAAGGAGTAACGCAGTCAAACTAAAAAAATCAAATCAACCTCTGGGAGGGGAACGCCATGAAAAACAAATCGCTCAGTTTACTGATCGCGTTGTTGTTCAGTCTAATCGGGTTTGGAGTGGGTAATTTTGCCTTCGCCGCACAACCCGATTTCGAACAACTTAAAAAAGATTATTACGAATCGCATCCGGGGAAAGGATCCCACGGTAAATATTGGGAGCCGATTCCCATTCAAAAATATTGGAATCCCAAAGATTTCTATACACCACCTAAAACCGTTCAGGGCGAAGTTGGCCGCGATACCTGTATCGGCTGTCACCAAAGCACCTCTCCCGGCGCATTCCATGCTTGGAAAAACAGTGTTCATGGCGATTTGAAGAAGATCCGCAACTTGCCGGATAGCGACGTGCGCGCCTATAAAAAGAAAAAACTAGCCGAAGTCGAAGCCAATTTGACAAAGCTGGGATTGCTCGAAAAAGGTCAGCAGCTCGACCAAGTCGGTTGTATCGATTGCCATGGCGGTGTCGGCAAAGAGACCATCAATCATGCCGAAAATCTGGTCATGCCGGACCGGGTTGCTTGCGGTACTTGCCATTTGAGCGAGTTTGCTGAAGCCGAGTCAGAAAAAGATCAAGAATGGCCGCAAAAGCAATGGAGCAAAGGCCATCCTTCGCATGCGGTCGATTGGGAAGCCAACGTCGAAAACACGATTTGGGCGGCGATGCCCGAACGTGAAGTCGCGCAAGGCTGCGACATGTGCCATTATCAGCAAAACAAATGCGACGGCTGTCATACTCGGCACACCTTTTCAGTCGCCGAAGCGAGACAACCCGAAGCCTGTGCGACTTGTCACAACGGCGTCGATCATAATGAGTTCGAAAATTTCATGACCTCGAAGCACGGTACGCAGTATCAAACTTTGGGTAAAGCCAACTGGAATTTCGAAGTGCCATTGAAAGACGCGATCGCGAAAGGCGGCTATACCGCGCCGACCTGTCAGTTGTGCCATTTCGAATACAAGGGCGAATATTCGCACAATCTGGTACGGAAGGTGCGTTGGGCGTTCAACCCGACTCCGGCCATCGCCGACAACCTGGACCATCCTTGGTTCGAAGAGCGTAAAGAGTCATGGGTAGAGACTTGTAGTCTGTGTCACTCGGCCAGTTTTGCCAAAGCATACCTCGATGCGGCCGATAAAGGCACGATTCAAGGGTTGGCGGTCGAGCAGGAAGCCAAAAAAGTCATTAACAAACTCTATGACGATGGTTTGTTAGTCGGCCAAAACAGCAATCGTCCGGCGCCTCCTGCACCTGAAAAAGATGCGGCCGGCGGATTCTTCCAATTGTTCTGGGCTAAAGGTAATAATCCGAGCCATGTTGAAAGAGTTTATGCCGATATGTGGGAACATGATGTCATCAAGCACTATAAAGGCATCTTCCATGCTAATCCCGGCGGTTTTACTTACACTGAGGGTTGGTCGAACCTGATGCGTGGTTACACCGAGATCATGGATGAAGACACGCGTTTGCGCGAAATGGCCGCGATGAAATCCGGCGGTAAATTGAAAAAGGTTTCCGCTTCGGCTCAACAATCTTCTTCGGGCAATGATAACAGCTTGCTCCTTAGTGCATTGTTGTTGATTGCATTCGGTTTAGGTATTGCTTACTTGATGCTAAAGCCTGCAAAACCAGAATCGGATCAAGGACAGAAGTGATAAAAGGACGCTACGGAAAAGCGCTTCTATTGTTGGTCGGTATCGCATCGCTGTTGGGAGGCGGTGCGATACTTTTTCATGAATTGAGCGGCCCGGCACCGTCCGGCGCCGGTCAAGTCGACGAACGATTGAATGTCAATTCTTCATCCTTACAGCCGGCCGATTTGCCGGGATTTTTTCCGGCCGATTCCGCGCGTCTTTATTCCTTTCGTTATGACGATAAAGATGCTTTCAGCTTAGCTGTCGTTCAGTATCGAAATGCTTCGGGAGCAAGGGCGAGCGCCGTACTTTTTCCGAAGGAATCGCAAGACAGGGTGATTTCATCCAGTCAAACGGGATTACGAAACGAAATTTGGCAATCAGCCACTGAAGCCATTTCGAAACATGCGCCTGAAGAGGCGCTGTTTTTGAGTTGGTGGGACGACGGTCAACGGATTCAATATTTAAGCGGACGAGAAGCTTGGCTACAAAAGCCAGGCGAGGAAACTTTCTCTAGCTCGGTTTGGGGAGCTTTTCGTTCAGACTTGATTGATGCGTCAGAAAAGGAAAGAGATCGATTACACTATATGGCGCGTTGGCTGACGATGGATGCCGACAAGGCCTTAAGCGAAATTGTCGAGTATTTTGGCAATTCGCGCCCTATCTACTTATTGGTTAATAGCGATATGCTATTGCAATTGTCTGAAATTAAGGCTTACGGCGGTTCGGATTTAGACTTAAAAGTTAAGAATATTCCGGCCGGAACTAACCTTCATGGCGATATCGCACAGGTTAAGCGTTGGGCGCACGAGACCGGGGAAGGCAACTATCTGGCTCATAAAGAAGGTCGTTATTACCGGACATGGGTTACAGCGACGGAAGGCAATAGCAAGGATACGCTTTTGGTTCGTCTGCTGCCGTTTATTGATTCGCTGAAAAAACTGCCTGAAGGGGTTAGTTTGGTTTATCAAAGCGGGTGGGGCGGTTATTTATCCGTTTATAAAGTCGAGCCCTAATTAATTTATACCCTTAGATCAAAAATCGGCGTCGGGGTGACCGTCCAAAGGTCCGGCGCCTAAATTCGATAGCTTACCTCTATGGGCTATGGAATTTAGGTGCCGGGTAAATAATATCAATAATCGTTGAGTCGATAACCTTTCCCTTGCATACAGTGTTTAAGCAACTCCTCTTGCTGAGTTTCCGGTATCTGCTTTAAACCGATTTGATATTTGCATTCGGACAGAGCAGTAACGGATTGTTCGTGTGAGAAACCGTCTTGACTCCATAATTGCCTAGACGAAGCACAACCGATAGTGGCAAATGTCGTTATCGCCGAAAAAATAATGATAATGGTTTTCATAAACATATCAGCCCCTTGTAAATAATGGTTTAGCATAAAAGGTTCAATACCTATCATGGCCTATTCGGCAAGTATTTAGAAGCCATTTTTTACCTGTTTTAGAGTAATTATTCACATCCCCCCCCTATCGTTCCCACGCTCCAGCGTGGGAATGCAGCCCGAGACGCTCTAGCGTCTCGTACCGCTGGAGCGGTACTCAGGCAAAATTTGAAATACGAAAGGTATAAAACGCCTCAAGAGTCGTCAAATACGGCATAAATTCTTATTCAACTGTTAACGTTTAGTCTATCCTTATTGATAAATTCTTAATTGGCAAGGCTATATACCAATGTTTCGAGAACGAAAAGAATATAGAAAAAACCTAACTTCTTCAGGAAAATTGCATTTAGCAGGTGAAACATTGGACTTTATTAGTCACGATGTTTCTGTGAATGGTATCTTGATCGAAATCGTGCCCGGTAGGTTGTTGTCTACCTTTAGCGATTTTGAATCGTTTATTAATGAAAATAGTGCGGCTGAAATTTTTGTTAAAGACTTAATGCTAACCGGCGAAGTTGAAATTATCTGGGTAAAAGAAAAAGATAATAATATCTTGATGGGTTTGGAATTCAAGCATGTTATTTACAATGCCGATCGCTTATGGTTAAAACGTCAATATTATCGTAAAAAACAGTCTTTTGTCGGATTCTTGATGCTTAAAAACAAGAGAGTGGAATTCGAAGGAAAAAACATTTCGGTAGATGGCTTGATGATCTATGTAAAAGACCCCGACAAAGATTTGTTGCCGAATGTCGTGGTTAGTTTATATTCCGAATCCCTGCAAATGAAAGGGATGGCTAAGATTTGTTGGATACAACATGAACAAGAGCAAGAAAAAAGTGGTGCGTTAATAGGCTTACGTTATTTGAGTAGTGAATGAGTAACTATTCAGTCCCCTGGTAATTAGCGTTCCAGCGGTACGAAACGCTAGAGCGTCTCGGTCTTCATTCCCACGCCGGAGCGTGGGAACTATAGGGGGTTAATAATTACGCTGACTGAGTACTATTGTCCGAAAGAAATAGTGTTCAATCGTACTTGATATATTTAAAACGAGGGTCGTCCGGTGTGCCCTCTAGCGATGAATTTTCATTTAATCCGGGCTGCCACATGACAACTTCCTCGATTTTTTTTGCCAGTTCGAAATCTTTGTTCGTGATGCCTTTCGCGGCGTGGTTGACCAATTTGACGATTACGAAAGCATAGGACACGGTAAGGTCGGGATGGTGAAAGGCTGCTTCTGCTAGGTGACCTACGGTATTGACGATCATCAGTGTCGATTTCCAACCGCTTGTTTTATATTTGCGTCGAATCCATCCTTTTTCGAGATACCAGTTCGGTAATTCCGCTTTGAGTCTAGCTTCGACCTCTTGATCGGAATAGGTTTCTTCGTGTTTGCGTTCTCTCCAACTCATGATGATAACCTCATTCAAATTAAGCGCAATAATGGTGGTGAAGGACGACATTATTCATCCTGTTTGACGCATTCTAACAATGAATATTGGATAATGAATAGCGTGATTGCGATGGGAAATAGCAAAAAATGTTCAATAAGCAGCAAGCTGGCAACTGAAAAACCCATCACTACCAATGACAGTAAGGGCTTGCGCCCGGCAATCTTTAACATGACTCTCAGCGTTTCTTGATCGATGTTCTTCCTTTGTCCGACAAAAAGTATTACCGTTATAAATGAAACGAAAGCTAGAAAATATGGGAAATATATGAACATCGGCGCATCGGGTTCGAAAAAACGGTGCCAATAAGCAAACCATACGAACAACGTGCTCGATGCATAAAAGTCATGCCAGTTAAGATAGCTGGGCTTATTAACCAATACGCCGATTCCGCTAAGCGCCATTACCGATCCCATGACCGGAATGACAAACGGCGACAATAAATAGGCAACCAGCGGATGATTATTATCGGCAAGGTAGCCCAGGGATAGGCAAGATAAGATGAAAATTGGCATAAATGAGCCCATGATTTGTAAAAAATGTGACGTCATAGAGGATTGTATCTCAACGATGGTATTTGCCAATGATTGTATTACTTGGGCGTTAATCAGGTGTGAAGATTGATGATCAAACGGTTAGAATGATTGAGACTGTTGAGTAAAAACCGGAGGAACGCACATGTCAGAAAAATTCAAGTACATCCGTTGGTTCGATGAACTAACGATCGAGGATATTCCCTTAGTTGGCGGCAAGAATGCCTCGCTAGGCGAGATGTATCGAGAACTAGCCGCCGAAGGCATCTGCGTGCCGAACGGCTTTGCAATTACAGCGGAAGGATACCGGCACATGCTCGATAAAGCGGATGCCTGGGCAGCCTTACATGAGGCGCTCGATACCTTGAATCCCGAAGATGTGAACGATTTGGCTAGACGCGCCAGAAAAGCGCGAGATATCGTTTACGCAGCACCGCTTTCAGAAGAATTAGAGCGTGAAATTCTGGGTGCTTTTAATCAACTGCAAGGGCAATACGATGAAGAATTGACCGTTGCGGTTAGAAGTTCGGCGACGGCAGAAGACCTACCAACAGCAAGCTTCGCCGGCCAACAGGATACCTATCTAAATGTACATGGTGGACAAGCCCTGCTCGATGCGTGTAAGCGTTGTTTCGCGAGTCTATTTACCGATCGGGCGATTCATTACCGGGTCGATCAAGGTTTCGATCATTTCAAGGTGTCGTTATCGATCGGCGTAATGAAAATGGTTCGTTCGGATTTAGCGTCGAGCGGCGTGATGTTTTCGATCGATACCGAATCGGGATTCAAAGACGCGGTATTTATCACCGGTGCTTACGGTCTCGGTGAAAATGTCGTGCAGGGCTCGGTCGATCCGGACGAGTTTTATGTGCATAAGCCGACCTTCGAGCAAGGTCATCGTTGTGTGCTTCGGCGGTCGCTTGGCGCTAAAAAAATCAAGATGATCTATAGCGAAGGCCGCACGCGAGAACAAACTTGTAATGTCGTGACATCTGCCGAAGAGCGTTCACAATTTTGCCTAAGCGGCGACGAGGTGCTGACCTTGGCCGATTACGCGATCAAAATCGAAAAGCACTACAGCGAGAAGGCAAATCAGCCTAGGCCGATGGATATCGAATGGGCGAAGGACGGTCTGGACGGACAGCTTTATATCGTTCAGGCACGCCCCGAAACGGTTGCATCGCAGTTGAGCGGGACGACGCTCGAGCAATACGAATTGAAACAAAAAGCCGAGGCGATTGTGATTGGACGAGCGGTCGGCAGCAAGATCGCGGTCGGAACCGCGCATGTGATCAAAAATGTCAGTCAATTGAATACCTTTAAACCCGGCGAAGTATTGATTACCGACATGACCACACCGGATTGGGAACCGGTCATGAAAACGGCGGCCGCGATCGTGACCAATCGGGGTGGACGCACCTGTCATGCCGCAATCATCGCTCGCGAGCTGGGGGTTCCAGCCGTAATCGGCTGCGATAATGCGACCGAAACCGTTAAGACCGGTAAGACTGTCACGGTATCCTGCGCCGAAGGCGATTCTGGAAAGGTTTATGAAGGCGAGTTGAGTTTCGATGTTAATACGACCGATCTTTCCGGATTGAAGCGACCGAAAACTAAAATTATGCTGAATTTGGGCAATCCGGAATTGGCATTCAAACTCAGCTTTTTGCCGAATGACGGCGTCGGATTGGCGCGGATGGAATTCATCATTACCGAATTTATCAAAGCTCATCCGATGGCGTTGATTCATCCTGAACGCATACAAGATGCCGACGAAGAAGCAACGGTTAAACGCTTGACCCGCCATTATGCACAACCGGAGGATTTTTTCATCGAGCGTCTTGCGGAGGGAGTCGGTACGATCGCGGCAGCGTTTTATCCGAAACCGGTCGTGGTCAGGATGTCCGACTTCAAGACTAACGAATATGCAACCTTGCTCGGTGGGCGATGGTTCGAGCGCGACGAGGCGAATCCGATGATCGGTTTCAGAGGTGCTTCGCGTTATGTTCACCCCGATTATAAGGAAGGCTTCGCACTCGAATGCCGAGCGATGAAGCGGGTTCGCGAAGACATGGGTTTGACCAACGTGATTCTTATGATTCCGTTTTGCCGCCGGGAGCAAGAAGCGGTGCGTGTTTTGGATTATATGGCCGAGCTCGGTTTGAAAAGAGGGGAGAACGGGCTTGAAATTTATGTGATGTGCGAAATTCCGAATAATGTGATACTTATCGATGCATTTTCGCAGCTGTTCGACGGTTTTTCGATCGGTTCGAACGATTTGACTCAATTGACGCTCGGCGTCGATCGCGATTCCGAAATACTTGCCGAGGATTTCGATGAGCGCGATCCGGGCGTCAAAGAAATGATTCGTATGGCTGTTGAAGGTGCGCGCCGTAACGGCAAGCATTCCGGCTTATGCGGTCAGGCACCGTCCGATTATCCGGAAATGGCTGAATACTTGGTCGAAATCGGCATCGATTCGATGAGTTTGAATCCGGATACGGTATTGCAGACGACCCAGCGGATTTTGGCGTTGGAAGAAAAGCTAGAGCGATAATCTTAATCTCGACCAGCCGAAGCCCATCGATACCCTTTGCGAGTCAAATTACGACACTGGGTTAATGCTAAAGTTGGCAGTTTAACCATGAAGCACATGAAGTAAATCAAGAAGTTGGCTGGGTATCCTCGTTAACCTCTCGGGTGAGCGAGAGCTTTATACAAATGAGTAAGAAGTTATTGAATTAACTTCTTACTCTTCATGATCTTCGTGGCGAATTGATTTTTTAGGATAATCAAGTCCCGCAAAACGTTTGATAAACACGTTCGTCGGGTTGAGGCGGTTCTTGATAATGCCTGCAACCGGGTTGTTCGGTAAATGGTTTGTTGAATACGGCGAGCAATGTTTCAAACTTTGAAAAGTCCTCTTCTTGAACCGCCGCGCTCAATGCTTGTTCGACCCTGTGGTTACGCGGAATATAAGCCGGATTGACTTGACGCATGGCTTCGGCTCGTTGCGTCGGAGACCCCGTTTCTTGATCGATACGGGTTTGCCAACGCTCTAACCAATTGTCAAAGTCCGGCGTTTGTGGCAGATAATCATTCAGGGTCGGTTTTGTAGCGGGACTATCGGCGATATGGCTCAGTGCTCGAAAAACATTGGTGTAGTCGGCTTTATGTTGCTGCATCAATTGAAGCAAGGAATCGATCAAGTGTTTATCATCCTGTTGCGCGGTGGCTAAGCCTAGTTTGCGACGCATGCCCGTCAACCAAAAATTGTCGAAAATATCTGAAAAGCGATTGATGATTTCAACGGCGATAGCGATTGCCGAGTCTTGCTCGTCATGGAGTAGCGGTAATAAGGTTTCCGCGAACCTTGCTAAATTCCATTGTGCTATTCGTGGCTGATTGCCGAAAGCATAACGGCCAAAATCGTCGATTGAGCTGAATACGGTGTCCGGATTGTACTGATCCATGAATGCGCATGGGCCGTAGTCGATCGTTTCGCCCGATATCGTCATATTATCGGTGTTCATGACGCCATGAATAAAACCGACATGCATCCAACGTGCAATCAACGACGCTTGCCGCTCTTGAACGGTTGTCAGCAAAGCCGAGTAGGGATTCGATGCGGATTTCAAATCCGGGTAATGGCGGTTTATTGCGTAGTCGGCTAAAAGCTTGACGGCTTCCCAATCTTCTCGCATAGCAAAATATTGAAATGTGCCTATGCGAATATGGCTCGAGGCAACCCGCGTTAATACAGCGCCGGGTAGCGGCGTTTCCCGAAACACCGGTTCACCGCTCGTTACGGCGGCCAGAGCGCGTGTCGTAGGAATGCCGAGTGCATGCATCGCGTCACTAATCAAATATTCCCGAAGCACAGGGCCTAATGCGGCTCGTCCATCGCCGCGGCGCGAGAAGGGCGTTTGCCCCGAGCCTTTTAGTTGAATATCCCAGCGCCTGCCGGCGCGATCAATGACTTCCCCGAGTAAAATCGCCCGTCCGTCGCCCAATTGCGGCACGAAGTTTCCGAATTGATGTCCGGCATAAGCCATAGCGAGCGGTTCCGCGCCTTCCGGAACGAGATTGCCGGAAAAGAGTGCGGCTGCGGTTTCGTTATCGAGTTCATCAAATCCCAAGTCCAACTGATTCGCTAAGTTGCTGTTCAGTTTGATCAAACGTGGGGATTGAACCGGTGTAGGATTTAAGCGCGTACCGAAACGTTCGGGTAGGCGGGCATAGGTGTTATCGAAGTTAAATAAAGGCATCATGTTTCTATTGGCTTTTAGCAAAGTGTTTGAGTTGGGCTATTTAAAAAATAACGTCCTAAATAAAAATATAAATTGGACGGTATAATGGTTCAAAAGTTTACTAAATTACTAGGGAATTGGCCAAAGATATGATTGGATTTAACTGCTAAATTGGTCCTATTAGCAAGATGCTTCCGTTTGCCGAAGCCAAGTGTCCGCGCAGGGGCCAGTCGTAGTCGCTAAAACTAAAATATGCTGTTAAAGCTCCAGCTTGGGTAACGTGTTCAGGATGCTCTAGCTTCCCGACAATCAAGAAAGATTGAACAAGCGGGTCAGGGTTGATTGAGAATGTGCGGAGGTTGTGTCGGTCTCAGGAAGCGGGAGCTTCCGGGGTGTCATTCCCAAGCTGGAGCTCTAGCCTTTATACATAAGCCGTAGATACCGACTTGCCATCTTGGTGAATGTGACCTCGATATCTTTATTGTTGCTTAACGTACCCGGCTTTCCCTCACCTAGCGTTAGGTGAGGGATCGGACACCCCGGCGCCTCCTCGGGTACTGCCGAAATTTGAAGTGCGAAAGGTATAGAGACGAATAAATCACCTGCTACGGGACGGGTTATTTAACCCGTCCCAAGCGTTTCGGGCGGGGCTGTAAATCCCGTCCTGCCAAAGGGAGTAAAAGGAGTGTAACCTTATTGAGCGGCCGGCGCTTCTAACGATTCCGTAGGCTTTTCATTTGTGGGTTGGTCGGCTGCTGGCGATTCTTCAGTTGGGGCAGCCTCCGTTTCGGCTTCAGGCGCTGTGGTTTCATCGGGTTGTGGGGCCGCAGGCGCTTCGATTGGAATCAGGATTTCGACTTGAGCGCCGGCACGCAGATTTTCTATCATCGTCTGAACTTTTTGGCGTTGCAAGTAAGGCATTATTTGCTCTTTCACTTCTTCCAGCGCCGGCAGGGTTTGCTGGCGTGAATCTTCTCTTAAGATAACGTGCCAGCCGAATTGGGTTTCAACCGGTTCGCTCGTGTATTTGCCGTTTTCAAGAGCGATGACTGCTTCGGAGAATGGCGTTACCATTTGGCTTGGTGCGAACCAGCCTAGGTCTCCGCCTTCCGGGCCTGAAGGGCCGGTAGAATTCTTTTTAGCCAATTCGTCGAATTTTGAGCCTTTATCGAGTTGTTCAATAATTTTTTTCGCTTCATCCTCGGTTTTTACCAAAATGTGACGAGCTTTGTATTCCATGTTGTTTTCGCCGCCGACATTTTTTTCGTATTCGGCTTTAATTTCCTCATCGGTCACCGGATTCGATTTTAGATGATTTTGTAAGGCGGCCTGCGAAAGCAATGATTTTCTAACGACGTCCATTCTTTGAATAAACTCGGGCGATTTGTCGAGTTGTTTTTGCAGGGCTTCTTGGACCAGCAATTCCCGTTGAACTAATTCCTCGATTAACTTATCTTTCGGGAAAGATTGGCCTTGGGTGCGTTCGGCAATGTCGCTTTCAAGCTCTTGCAATGCGGTTTTACTGATATAGACGCCATTGACCGAGGCGACAGCATCGGCTTTATCGACTTTAGGTGCAATAGGAGTTGTTGTCGGTTGTTGGTTGTCGCAACCGGCTACAAGCGAAGCGCCGATTAAAAAGAATGGGACGAGTTTATTGGTCATTTAGTTTTCCTTTGTAAGTTTCACGGGTTGGTATATTCGCTGGGGCTCATCGCATTAATGCCTAAGGCATGAATTTGTTGTTTCATCATATCGCCCAACGCTTTGTAAATAAGTTGGTGGCGTTGCACCAAGGTCTTACCTTCAAAAGCGTCGGATACGATCGTAACATGGTAATGGCCGCCGCCGCTTTGGGCGCCGATATGGCCGGCATGGGACGCGCTATTATCTATGATTTCAATTTGCTCGGGCTTGAGTGAGTCGTTGAGCAGTTTTCTAATTACTTCGGTAGTCATTGAGGTAATACCCTTTTAAATGGTTTAACGGTAACCTTTGCGTAAACGCCGGCTTCCAGGTAGGGGTCGGCATCGGCCCATTGCTTGGCTTCTTCAAGATCGGCGAATTCGGCGACGACTAGGCTGCCGGTAAAACCGGCACTTCCCGGGTCATCACAGTCCACGGCGGGATGAGGGCCGGCTAAAATCAATCGGCCTTGGTCTTGAAGTTGTTGCAGTCTGGCAAGATGGGCCGGTCTGGCCGATTTTCTTTTATCCAAGCTGTTATCGGTGTCAGTGCTAATAATCGCGTAGAGCACAGTTTATTCCTCGGTATCCGGCATGTGTTTATAGAGATAAAGCATTTGTAATACGATAAAAACAACCATCAAACCGGGTACGCCGAAGGTTTTGAAATTAACCCAGTCGTCGGTGTTATAGTTGTACATTACATAAAGGTTGATAAAACCGACGCCGATAAAAAACAAGGCCCACATCAGATTAAGTCGTCGCCAAATCGGCGAAGGCAATGTGATATTGGCGGACATGATGCGTTCGATAAACGGCTTTTCGCCGAAGAACTGGCTAGCTAGAAAAGCCAGGCCGAACAGCCATTCGACAATACTCAATTTCCATTTGATGAATTGTTCGTCTTGCAAGTAAATTGTGGCGCCGCCCATGACCAGAATCAGTCCTAATGTGACCCATTGCATCGTTTCGACTTTTCGATACTTAAACCACATGAAAGCCACTTGAAGGATGGTTGCGACAATGACTACAGCCGTGGCGATATAAATATCATAAAGTTTAAACGCGATGAAAAATAAAATGATAGGGAAAAATTCAAAAAGTTGCTTCATGTCGATTCAATTGATGGGTTTATACGTAAAAATCAATACCGGCTACCAATTGAGCGCGCTGATCTTGCATCGGCTGGTTAAGGGTTGTGGTGTAAGCATTGACGGCATTTAATAATCGTGTGTTGATGGGGTTTTCGGTTTTGTCGGCATTAAGCAGGCCGATGTCGGATAATCCGGCATTGACTAATAGCTGTTCTACTTCCTCGGGCTTTTGAGTTGCAGTTGCCGAATGTTGTAAGGGCTTATCGGAGTTTGCACGCTTATTCTCGGGTTGATTTTGGACAGTATCCTGCTGTCCTGCGTTTTGCGGGTTTAATTTAAGCGCGGAAGTGTTAAGCGAAGTTACATGTATTTCCATGTCAAGGCATAATGCAATGGAAAATTGAGTGCTATTGTAGAATTAATCCGCTTGATTGTACATGCTTGGCAATGGCTTTCTGGTAGAATAATTCAGTTTTAAGGAGGTGTTATCGTGGATAAGCAGATTCAAACCGAACTCGAAGCGGCCGCCTTTAGGCGCCTAGTCGAGCATTTACAAAGCCATCCGGAAGTTCAGAATATCGATTTGATGATTTTGGCCGATTTTTGTCGTAATTGCCTGGCGAAATGGTATTTGGGGGCCGCGAAAGATAAGGGGGTCGAGATTGATTATAATCAAGCCCGGGAAATTATTTACGGCATGCCTTATGCCGATTGGAAGAAGCGCCATCAAACCGAAGCGACGCCCGAACAGTTAGAGGCCTACGAACTCAAGCAAAAAGGGAAAAAACATGAGTAACGGTATTTCTTATGATGCAATATTTTCCGGCATCATCGGGCGTGATTACGACATGTTGCAGCGCATGAGTCCATTATCGGCTGAAATGAGCAAAATAGTCGGTCGTGCAGTCAAGCATTATGCCGATAAATCCGGGCGGCCTTTGAATGTTGTAGAGTTAGGCGGCGGTACCGGTATCACGACGCTGGCTATCTTATCGTCCAATGATGATGTGGTAGTCACGAGCATCGATAGCGAGCCGACGATGCAGAATCAAGCTAAGGAAAACCTAAAGCAATGGGTCGATAATGGGCGCTTATTTTTCAAACTTGACGATGCCTACAGTGCATTAACGAAAATGGCTGATAACAGCGCGGATGTTTTGGCAACGGCTTACACGGTTCATAATTTCGAACACAGTTATCGCGAGCGTGTCATCGAACAAATTTTTCGAGTTTTAAAGCCGGGCGGACAATTCATCAATGGCGATCGTTATGCTTTGGACGATATTTTCGAGCATACCCGCACCGTTCAAGAAGAAATCAGCGGTTTTTTCGAGGTATTGATCGGTGAAAATAAACCGGACTTGCTTGAACAATGGATCATCCATTTATTTAACGACGAATCGGAAAATCACGTCATGCGCGAAGGCATTTCGCTAAAACAGTTGGAGGAAGCCGGTTTTGTCGATATTGCCTTAAATCAGCGAATAAAAGTCAATGCTTTGGTTACCGCCGTTAAACCTATTTAACACGAGCTTTTTTCAATAATGAATATCACTGATTATATGCAGTCACTCGGCCGCGAGGCCAGAAAAGCCGGCAGAGTTTTGAGCCGTACCGAAACCGGAATAAAAAATGCGGCCTTGCTGGCTATCGCCGAAGAACTCGAAAATAACCGGGAATATTTGATTCAACAAAACGGCAAAGACGTTCAAGCGGGTATCGACAATGGGCTCGACGCGGCCTTGTTGGACCGATTGGAATTGAAAGACAAAGGCATTGTTGGGATGGTTGAAGGATTGCAACAAGTTGCATCTCTACCCGATCCGGTAGGCGAAATCAACGATATGACCTATCGTCCCTCCGGCATTCAAGTCGGTCAGATGCGCGTCCCGTTGGGTGTGATCGGCATTATTTACGAGTCGCGTCCTAATGTCACGGTCGACGCGGCCGCACTCTGCTTGAAATCCGGCAATGCCTGTATTCTTCGTGGCGGGTCGGAGGCGATCCATTCGAACAAGGCAATCGCCGAATGCATCGGCAAAGGTTTGGAACGGGCCGGCTTGCCTGCTACGGCTGTACAGGTGATCGAAACGACCGACCGTGCGGCGGTTGGCGAATTGATTACGATGTCGGATTTCGTCGATGTGATCGTGCCGCGCGGCGGTAAAGGTTTGATCGAGCGCATATCGAAAGAAGCGACGATTCCGGTTATCAAACACCTGGACGGCATTTGTCATGTCTATATCGACAGCGAAGCCGATCTCGACAAAGCCGTTTCGATCGCTTTGAATGCAAAGACGCACCGCTACGGTGTTTGCAATGCGATGGAAACGCTGCTGGTACATGAGAGCATCGCTTCGAAAGTTCTGCCCGGTTTGGCGGCGAAGTATCAGGAGAAAGGTGTTGAACTGCGCGGTTGTCTGAAAAGCTGCTCGCTGATTCCGAATTGTAAGCGGGCGGTCGAGGCTGACTGGCAAACCGAATATCTTGCGCCGATTCTGTCGGTTAAAGTGGTTGCCGGTTTCGATGAAGCCGTCGAGCATATCAATCGGTATGGATCCGCACATACCGACGCGATCGTAACCGAAAATTACACGCTAGCCAGACGTTTTTTACGAGAAATCGATTCCAGTTCGGTCATGGTCAACGCCTCGACACGTTTTGCCGACGGTTTCGAATATGGTCTTGGCGCCGAAATCGGCATCAGCACCGACAAATTGCACGCACGTGGACCAGTCGGCTTAACCGGCTTAACCACGCTCAAATACATCGTGCTCGGCGATGGCCACATTCGACAATAAATGATCGGTATTTACGGAGGCACGTTCGATCCGGTTCACTTCGGTCATTTGCGGACCGCCCTAGAAGTCAAGGAGGCTTTCGCACTGGACGAAATTCGCCTCATCCCTTGCTTTATTCCGCCTCACCGCGATAGCCCCTCGGCACCCGCTTCGATGCGGTTAAGGATGTTGGAATTGGCACTGGAAAATCGTACGAATATGACGGTCGATACGCGCGAGATCGACCGTGGCGGTCCTTCCTATATGGTCGAGACATTAATGTCTTTGCGTGCCGAGATCGGCGAACGGCCTTTATTGCTATTCATCGGCGCCGATGCCTTTACCGGTCTTACCGCTTGGTATCAATGGCGGCGCCTGTTTGAATTCGCGCATGTAGTTGTAATGACTCGGCCGGGCTTTAATGCGCAGGTAGTCGACGGATTTTTGACCAACCGTTTGACCGATGACCGCCAAGTCTTGAATGAATATTCGGCAGGGTATTTATTTTTTCAGTCGGTTACCCGTCTTGAAATTTCCGCAACCGCCATTCGGCAAATCATCGCTAAACATCGAGATCCGGGTTTTTTATTGCCCGAGTCCGTCATACAATACATCCGACAACATAAACTTTATTAGCGCTAATTCGGCGCGAATTTGATAGGAATTTGAATGCAAACAGAAGCGTTATTGAAAGTAGTCCAGGACGTGTTGGACGAAAGAAAAGGTCACAACATCACCGTGTTGGACGTCCGGGGTAAGACCAGCGTGACCGATTACATGATACTGGCAACAGGTACATCCGATCGACATATCAATGCCATGGCTGATTATATTTCGGAAAAAGTCAAGGAAAACGGGCAGAAACCATTAGGGCAAGAAGGCGGTATCGGAGCGGATTGGGTATTATTGGATTTGGGCGACGTGATCGTTCATTTGATGACCGATCAGGCGCGTGCGTTTTATCAATTGGAAAAATTGTGGTCGGTCGAACAGAAAGCCGAAGCGCTAGAGGCTTTGCAAGACTGATTTATTTGTTGCCATTATTAGGAGTCACTGATGACCGATCAATTGAAATCTCCCGTCTCACGTTTATTCGACGAGATGGGAATTAAATACGAATGGATCGAAATCCCTCTCGACCCTGATAAAAAGCCGGTTCGTTCTCTCGAAGAGGTCTTGGCTGCCATCGGTCGTGATCCTGAGCAAATTGTACGCAGTTTATTGTTTCGAACAGGGTCCGGCGATTTTGTTTTATTGGCGGTCGCCGGCGGCGGTCGCGCCGATTGGGGCGTGCTGCGCAAACAGTTAAGCGAACGCCGTTTGGCAATGGCGGAGCCGGAAGAAGTCTTGCAAGCAACCGGGTTTCCGATTGGCGCGGTACCGCCTATTGCTTTACCCGATTCGATTCACATACTCGTCGATGAGGGCGTTTTTCATTACTCACGGGTTGTTATTGGCAGCGGCATACTGGGATATGCTTTAGATATCAATGCCGGCGATTTGCGCAGGATCATGTCGAGCGCCGCTGTCGGAAAATTTGTAAAAGCGGCCTAAGGATTTGGTTGTAAATAACTTCCTTATTTTATGGAGGGTTCGGTTGCTCGATTGACAGGTGTCGGTGGCAGGGAGCCGCCGTCAAGCCTACACAGACGTATTCACGGCGTCCTGTCAAGCGAGTAACCGAATCCTCCAGGGTAAACGCATTAAAACACTATAGAAAATCAAATAGTTAAAATATTTCTTTTTCTGGTTAACTATAAAGATTTAGTTTATTTGAAACCTAAATAAGGCTTTGTGTCGCTATCGCGACGCTTATGTGTAGTCGGTTCGCGGACCGACAACCGCGATACTTTTCTTTGCTTGTCCAAAGAAAAGTATCCAAAAGAAAAGACACCCGGAGGCCGCTGCATCCTGCGCGCTGACGATTTTGCCGAGGGTTTTCGGAAGGGCTATCCCTAGCCCTCCGAAAACGAGCGGCATCCCTGCCGCTCCCCTAACGGGCTATTCTCGGCAAAATCGCCAGTGCTCGGCGCGGCCTAACGGGGCCTAGGGAGGGGTACCATAAGTTAAACCAAATTGATTAAGCATTCTAAGTAACTGGATAACATATTAATATATTAACTATTTTAATGCGTTTACCTACCCTGCATGGTTGACCCCATTCGTCGCGCAACGCTTGAAATTTGGTGTTGATTTCTTGGTCGCTACATTGGCCGACCGGCAGACTGTAAAGAAAAGCTGCCAACGCCTCATTGGCTCTGGGTTCCGGCATTGAGTCGGGTTGGGATTCCAGAAACTCGACGAAATGTAAAACCTCCAATGCCTTGGCGGGCGGCAGGGCTTTGACGTGTTGGTAGATGATGTCGGCGATGGTCATTTTAATTACCCCCCCAACTCTTTAAGCAACCAATCCAGTTGGGTGCGTGCGGAGCTTATTAGATGTTCATAACCAAAAACCTTCATTCGTGGTGGATCATTTTGGCTTAAATTTGTTGAGCTGCGACATTTTCCCAAAAGCAGAATTTCAATTTCACCAAACTTTGGCTCCAAATCGTCACGATATTTAGCCGCTTGGTTTTGGTCGTCTCGGGTAATTGGCTTTGAAGGTTCCTTAAATTCGACAAGTAGGTGATTTCCTCTCAGGTTCTGAGCAAGAAACAAATCTGGGCGCTTTTTAGCTCGTTGACCGCCAAATTTATTATTGGTGTATTCCTCAATAGTTCTGGCCAAAGTTTTATTCGACGCAATAAGCGAATATTCATAACCCAATATCCATAAGTTAGATTCTATGACTTTATGAATAGCCATCTCAAGGGTATTAGGCTTACGAATCAGATCTTCCAAACTATCGAGCAATTTCAGTCGGCTTTGCGCTTGATTAGCCATCAAAGCCATATCAAGTAAACCAAAGTCTGCTAATGCTGAAACAAATGATTCAATATCGGAGTCCCTGCTTTGTTCAATTTGTTTTAAAACCTGCCAATAATCGTCTTTCTCAAACGCATCCAAGACAACCGACACAATAATTTCCACTTTTTCATCTTGCTCACCGAAAAAACGCTTCATTACTTTATCCAATGCCTTTTGAGCAAATTGACGGCGATATTCCGGAATTTCCGCCAAGCGCCGATCAATTTGCTGCTGGAGCCTTGCCCGCTGTAGCGTTACCTCGCGTTTGAAAACTTTTTCAACGGCATTTTTCAAATGTGTTTGAATTACCGGCTTCATGGTCTGAAACGCCATGCTATTTTCTATTACTGCCCCCCAATCCGCTGTCACGCTATCGCTATCCTCCAATCCATCGGCCTCGACTTCTCCATACAATTTCTTAAGCAATTTTTGTGGAATCTCAGGGTCGTCCTCCAAACCAAAGAATCCCGGTTTGCCAACGATTTTGCCGCCGACTCGGATTGCAATGCCTGCTTGCTTCAAGGGTTTGGTACCGTTAGAAATCTTAAAATTGAGCCGGATAGTTCCTGCGTCAGGTAATGTTTCGTCATGGGTAAAATGCTCACCCGGTAAATCCTCCACACTCAAGTTTTCACCATTGACGACAATTGACACGTCGTGCTCGCGGCCATATTCCAGCATCAAGATACTTTTGAGCTTATCCGCCCGAGGAAATTCGTAACGTTGATTCAGGCTTGTGAGCATCACCGTTGTACCGGAAACGCCATCCTCGATTTCGGAAACCGAAATTGGCAAATTAATCTTCTCCAAATCTTTTTCTTCATTTAGCAAAATGTCCTTAGAAATAACAACCTGGGTCTGCCTTTTCCGTGCCGTAGTTTTAACCTCCATCACACCGGCCACCATCAAACCGGCAAACTTACCGATACCTTTGCGTCCTTTAACCAGCCGCTTCAATCGCGGAGTACGATCACCCTTACGCGAACGACGATCATTGGCAACGGTTAAATATTCTCTGCGTAACTCCTGTTCGGTCATGCCGTTTCCATTGTCTTTAATCACAATGGGGTCAAGCGTCATAGGTTCCGGCAAAGTGATAGAAACAAAGGTGGCTTCGGCATCCCAAGCATTATCAACCAGTTCTTTTAAGGCATATTCGGTAGAGCGGTAGCTTTCCCCCAACAGTTTTGCCAACCGGGGGTCGACTTTGAAATTGGCTTTTTCTGTCATGTAACCTCTCCTAATGACATGGCTTCAATGCGGTGTTTGGCGGCTTCTAGTTCGGTTTCAGCCTCACGACGTAAACTTTCGGCTTCGATCATTCGGCGATTGGATTCCTCAATAATTTGGTTTTGAGTTGATTTATCAACAATCGGAATCAACAAATCTTCAATATCTTCCGTTTGTAGTCTGGGCAAGGTATTGCCTGACATTAAATCTTTGGTTTGTTAACGACCAGATCAAGCGCAGAAACAAAGCTAAAAACTCGCTACTTACCGTAATGCCCTCAAGCACATGAAATTCCGTTGAATAAAGTCCATCGAACGGCGCATAAAAAACCTTATTGAGATAAGAACACAGTTAGTGTAGCGCAAGCGCTTGTTTGGGGTTTTATAGACGATGTTTTTTGTTCGGTATCAAACGCGATGAGGCCTGTGGCAAGGCCTTGATCGATGAGTGGGTTCATTGGGTTCTCGTTATTTTTTCTAAAATTGTCTTACTCTGATCCTGTCAACAAGCTTTGGATGATCGGGCAGGTTACCGAGTCTCTATTATCGGCGCAGCGCTCTACCAAATTCGACAAGGCCGATTCCATCATGCGCAAGCTTTCGATGCGTTCACGAATCAGACCCAGCTTTTTAAGCGCGATTACTTTGACTTCCCGGCAGTGGCGGTCTTCTTCGAGACTCAATAATTCCGTAATCTCATCGAGCGTAAAGCCCAGTTTCTGGCCTTCCTTGATAAATCGCACGCGCTGCGCATCTCCTTTGGTGTAATGCCGAACGCCTTTGAGCGGCTTGACGGGCACGGCAAGCAAACCGCGCCGTTGATAAAAGCGTATCGTTTCGACCGTCACGCCGGCTTTATTCGCCAGCACGCCGATCGTAAAATTTTTTTGCGTCATGGGCTTGTCTCCGTACCTGGGTACGGTGCCTATAATACAAGCCTCGTTGAAAAATAGGTATTCAATATGAACGCAAAACTTACTTTGATCGCGAGCGTCCTGGCCGGACTAGGGGCCAGCCTGTGCTGTGTCGGTCCTTTGCTGTTGTTGAGCCTTGGCATTGGCGGGACCTGGATGGTAACGTTGACGGCCTTCGAGCCGGCGCGCCCGTTGTTCATGGGGCTGTCATTGCTTTTTATCGGGTTGACGTTTCGTAAACTCTATGTGATCGACCGCGGCTGCGATCCCGAGAAGTCCTGCGCCGACGAGGCGGTCGTTCGCAAGCAGCGTTTCATTTTTTGGATCGTGAGCGTCCCAATGTTGGGACTGTTGGCGTTTCCGTGGTTCGCGCCGCTATTCTATTGAGGAGAAACCGATGACGATCAGAATGCTACTATTTATTTTTGCATTTGGGGTTGCCGTAGGTCCTGCGCTGGCTGAGTTGCGCACCGTAACACTCGATGTACAAAACATGAACTGCGCCGTCTGTCCGATTACGGTCAAAAAGGCGCTGGAACAGGTTTCCGGCGTGCAAGAAGTTTCGATCGATTACGCCGCTAAAACCGTGACGGTCCGATTCGACGATACCGTGACGGCGGCGGAACAATTGACCGAAGCGACCGGAGCCGCCGGATACCCTTCTTCAATCAAAAAGGAGCCGAAATGAGTGCTGTCATCCTCGAATCGACGATCACCTGTCCAAACTGCGGGCATGCCGAAACGGAAACGATGCCGACCGATGCCTGTTGGTACTTCTACGAATGTAAGTCCTGCGGAACGCTGCTCAAACCGAAGCCAGGCGATTGTTGCGTGTTTTGCTCTTACGGCTCGGTCAAATGTCCGCCGATTCAACAACAGGGCTCGTGTTGCGGCGGGTAGCCCAGGGTTGACTGACTAAGCGCCAGGATTGGTTTGTCTTGAAAATGTTTTTTGTTTTTAAGCAAGGCTGGAATAAGGGATGACCTCGGTTCGCTTGTTTCAATGAGAGTCTTGAAAATTTCGACCTTCACCAGTCAAGCCGAGATATTTCACAAAAGGTTCGAAATCACGGTCGATGTAAAGAAGAGGAAGTCGGTGCTTGATACAATAAGTCGCAATGATGACATCATTCGTTTTTCTGATAGTAATGCCTCTTTTGCGTAAAGTTCGAAAGTTTTGCGCGCATTTTTCGACCATGCCGCTATTGAATATGGAGTATTGATCGAGCGAGGCCAATCTTTCTTTGGCTATCTGATAGTCCTTATCGCTTTTGAAACCTTGCAGTATTTCCAGAAAGATCAGGTCGGCAATCGCGACTGTGCCCTCGATTAGCGCGGTATCCAATGCGTCGGTTTGAGCATTGATGTCGCCGTTGAAATAATCTATCCAGACACTGGTATCGACCGGTATCATTTTCGCCTCGCATCTCGTCCAGATCCCCCTCCCATTTGAGTCGGCCTCTCAATTTGCGAATAGCTTGTTGGTTGCCGCGCTGAACGATCAGTTTAAGACCTTGCTCCACGACTTCTCTTTTGGTTGTCAGGCCGCTTGCCTTGAGGGCTTCGGTCATGAGTTCATCGTCGATTACTATATTGGTTCTCATGGGATTGCAATGCGTGTAAAAACAGATAATTTACATATTTACAAGCTAGATTGATACAATATATGTTTTTTCATATATACTAGGTTCACTATGCTGACACCGGTTCAATTTTTCAAATGTCTTGCCGACGACACCCGCTTGCGCTGCGTGACCTTGCTGCACCGTGAAGGCAAGCTTTGCGTCTGCGAATTGACAGCGGCTTTGGCTTTGTCGCAGCCGAAAATCTCGCGGCATTTGGCCTTGTTGCGGCAATCCGGTTTGTTGCTCGACAGTCGCGAAGGACAGTGGGTTTATTACCGGATCAATCCGGACTTGCCCAGCTGGGCCTATCCGCTGCTCGATGATGTATTGAAGGCGGTGCAAGCGAGCGAATCCTTCGGAGCCGATCTGGATCGCCTGCGGCAAATGGATTGCCGTCCGGACATGGCGGTTTGCGGCTAAAAATTTTGGCTCAAATATATGCTTATTCGTATATCAACTTATTAATATGAGGCTTGAAATGAAAAGGTTACATGTCCATCTGTCGGTCGATGATCTGGAAAAAAATATTTCCTTTTACAGCACGCTGTTCGGCTCCGAGCCGACCGTAAAACACGACGATTATGCGAAATGGCTGCTCGACGACCCGCGCGTCAATTTCGCGATTTCTAACCGTAGTCAACAGCTCGGTCTCGATCATCTAGGCTTACAGGCTGAGAACGAGCAGGAACTGGCGGCGATCAAACAAAATCTCGACGCGACCCAAATACCGATCGAAGCCCAGGAAGGCGCGGCCTGCTGTTATGCGCGCTCCGACAAGTACTGGATCACCGACCCGCAAGGCATCGCCTGGGAATCTTTCCATTCGCTGAGCGAGATTCCTACCTTCAACGACGCAAAAGCCGCTTCCGACGGCGAAAATCCGTTCGCGTGCAGCCCAGTCGAGGCAGGTACTTCTTCTTGTTGCGGATGAGCAAAGTTTTTTCAATAACCACCATTGAGGATCAACATGCTAAACATTCTGATTGTATGTACCGGCAACTCCTGCCGTAGCGTCATGGGCGAAGCCTTGTTCAATCATCACGGCCAGGGCCGCATCCGGGCCTTTTCGGCCGGTAGTCACCCGATCGGACGGATCAACCAGGGCGCACTGGCGACTTTGAAACGCCATGGCTTGCCGACCGAGGGCTATCAAAGCCAGTCCTGGGAAGATTTCGAGCATCAGCCGATGGATGTCGTGATCACGGTCTGCGACAGCGCGCACGGCGAAACCTGTCCGGTCTATCTGACCAAAGCGGAGCGGGCGCATTGGGGCGTGTCCGATCCGGGCCATGTCGAGGGCAGCGAGGAAGAGAAAATCGCCGCGTTCGAGCAAACCTTCGCGACGCTGAAATTACGAGTCAAGACCATGCTCGAACTGCCATTGGAAACGATTCCGCGCGACGAATTGACCCGGAAACTCAACGAAATCGGCCAATTGTCGGCATGAGAGCCGGCGGGGAGGAGTTATGACCGAAAAAACACACGATATAGGCTTTTTCGAGCGCTATCTGACACTGTGGGTGGCGTTGTGCATCGTCGCCGGAATTCTGCTAGGCACATTTGCGCCGGAATTCGCGAAGACGCTCGACGGCATGAGCATCGATGTCAACGACGCGCCGGTCGTATCGGTACCGATCGCGGTGTGTCTGTTCTTCATGATGTATCCGATCATGGTCAAGATCGATTTCGCCGAAGTTGTCAAGGCCGGCAAGAGCGTCAAGCCGGTGTCGTTGACATTGTTCGTCAACTGGGCGATCAAGCCGTTCACGATGTACGGCATTGCTACGTTGTTTCTGGGCGGACTGTTTTACGAGTTGATTGGCGCCGATGCGGTCGATCTGGTCAAGATGCCGTTCGGTCTGGATTTGCCGGTCGGGAGCGAATACGGTTCCGGCATCGTCGTCTTGCAAGACGGCATCAAAATGCTCGAAGTACCGCTTTGGCGCAGCTATCTGGCCGGCTGCATCTTGTTGGGCGTCGCGCCCTGTACCGCGATGGTGCTGGTCTGGGGCTATCTGGCGCGCGGCAATGCCGGTCACACGCTGGTCATGGTCGCGATCAATTCGTTGGTGATGCTGGTGTTATATGGCCTGATCGGCGGCTATTTGCTCGGTGTCGGTCAGTTGCCTGTGCCTTGGGAAGCGCTGTTGCTGTCGATCGGCATCTATGTCGCGCTGCCGCTGTTCGCCGGCTACTATTCGCGCAAATGGATCATCGCCAGCAAAGGGCCGATTTGGTTCGAGCAGAAATTCTTGCATCTGTTGACGCCGGTCACGATCATCGCGTTGCTGTTGACGCTGGTCTTGCTGTTCTCGTTCAAGGGCGACGTGATTACCGCGAATCCGTTGACGATTTTATGGATTGCGATACCGTTGACGATTCAGACCCTATTGATCTTTGCGATTACCTATCTGGGCGCGAAATTGTGGGGTTTCAGTTATGAAAACGCCGCACCTTCGGCATTGATCGGCGCGTCGAATCATTTCGAAGTTGCGATCGCAACCGCCGTGATGTTGTTCGGTTTGTCGTCAGGCGCGGCGCTTGCGACCGTCGTCGGCGTCTTGATCGAAGTGCCGCTGATGCTGGCCTTGGTCGGTGTTTGCAAAAAAACGAAAGGCTGGTTTTCCCAAGAGACAGTCAAGCAATCAAGTCGGTAAGGCAGATTTTATTTTGTCGCCTGTAAATCCGACATAATTTAATTTATTTTCAATTTCAAAAGGCTGAATTACTATGGAAAAAATCGAAATATTCGACCCGGCGTTGTGCTGCAGCTCCGGCGTATGCGGCGCCGATGTGGACGAAGCCTTGGTGACATTTTCGGCCGATGTGGATTGGCTGAAACAGCAAGGCGGAAACATTGTCCGCTATAACCTGTCCCAGCAGCCGATGGCGTTTGTCGACAACAAGGTCGTCAATGGTTTTCTGGTGCGCTCCGGCGAGCAGGGGCTGCCGCTGGTGCTGGTTGACGGTGAAATCGCGCTGGCCGGGCGCTATCCTTCCCGGGAAGAACTGGCGCGCTGGTGCGCGATCGAGGCCGCGCCTGCCGAAAGCAAGGCCGACGCTTCCGCTTGCAGTAAAACGGGTTGTTGTTGATTGCCGGTCATGAATTTTTTACAGCAGCTCCCGACATTTTTATTCTTCACCGGCAAAGGCGGCGTCGGTAAAACCTCCTTGTCATGTGCCACGGCAGTGCGCCTGGCCGATGCCGGCAAGAAAGTGTTATTGGTTAGCACCGACCCCGCGTCCAACGTCGGACAGGTTTTTGGTACCGTCATCGGCCATCGCATCACGCCGATTCCCGAGGTCGACAACCTCGCGGCATTGGAAATCGATCCGGCGCAGGCGGCCGCGCTCTATCGCGAGCGCATCGTCGGCCCGATACGCGGCAAATTGCCGGAATCGGCGGTCAACAGCATCGAAGAACAATTGTCCGGTGCCTGCACGACCGAAATTGCCGCCTTCGACGAATTCACCGCTTTGCTGACCGATGCCGAACTGATCGGCCGTTACGATCATATCGTTTTCGATACCGCGCCGACCGGACACACGATTCGCCTGCTGCAATTGCCCGGCGCATGGGGCAGTTTCATCGAAAGCAATCCAGAAGGCGCTTCCTGCCTGGGGCCATTGGCCGGACTCGAAAAACAGCAGCAACGCTATCAACAGGCCGTCGCAGTCCTTTCGGATCCGGCGCGCACGCGCTTGGTGCTGGTGGCCCGCGCCCAATCCTCGACCTTGCAAGAAGTTGCGCGAACCAGCGGCGAGTTGGCCGACACCGGCCTGAGTAATCAATATCTGGTGATCAACGGCCTTATGCCCGAGTCTGAAACCGACGATCCGTTGGCGGCGGCGATCTTTCAGCGCGAACGGCAAGCGCTTGAGTCCTTGCCTGAGCCACTTCGCGAATTGACTTTCGATCGTACCCGCTTGCTGCCTTGCAATCTGGTTGGTCTAAAGGCATTGCGTTCGTTATACAATGAGGACGAGCAGGCCGCCGAGGCGTCCGTCGGCGACTATCGGTTACCCGACCTGCCTTCGTTGCAGGCGATGATCGACGAGATGGCTCAACCGGGTCACGGTTTGATCATGTTGATGGGCAAAGGCGGCGTCGGCAAAACCACGCTGTCCGCCGCGATCGCAATCGCGCTGGCCGAACGCGGTTATCGGGTGCATCTAACGACGACAGACCCGGCGGCGCATTTGACCGAAACCCTGGTCGGCGAGATGGACAATCTGACGGTCAGCCGTATCGATCCGCAAGCGGAAACGGAACGCTATCGTCAACATATCCTGGAGACCAAGGGCAAAAAACTGGACGCTCAGGGCCGTGCGCTACTCGAAGAGGATCTGCGTTCACCGTGCACCGAGGAGATCGCGGTATTTCAAGCCTTCTCAGGCATCATCCGCGAAGCTCAAACGCATTTCGTCGTGATGGATACCGCGCCGACCGGGCATACCCTGCTATTGCTGGATGCGACCGGATCGTATCATCGTGAAATCGCCCGTCACATGGAAGGTAAGTCGTTGCAGTTCACGACGCCGATGATGCGTCTTCAAGATCCCGAACAAACCAAGGTGTTGATCGCGACATTGGCCGAAACCACCCCGGTGCTCGAGGCGGCGAACCTGCAGGAGGATCTGCGCAGGGCCGGCATCAAACCCTGGGCCTGGGTCGTCAACAATAGCCTGGCGGCGGCCCGGCCCACCTCGGCCTTGCTGCGGCAACTCGCGAACGAAGAGCTACGGCAATTGGCTTCGATTCGACAAAATCATGCCGAGCGACTGGCCATCGTGCCTGTGCAAATGCGAGAGCCGGTCGGTGCTGAGCGGCTGCAGGCGCTGTTGTCATCAAAATATTAATTGATCCTAAAAAGATCAGTTGAAGCGCTTGGAATGCGTTCGTGCTGAGCTCTTTGGCAGCGCTCAGGATAACCTTGTCGAAGCATGAGCGGATTCCAAGCGCCACCCATTGGGTGAGCATCTTGAATCCCTCCCGGCCTTCGACTAGGCTCATGGCGAGCGAGATTTAGAATGCTCAACTGATATTTTAGGTTGATCAGTCTGATGAAAATTGAAAAAAGTATAGAGAAGCGATTAGCTACTGATATCCGGCTGTTCGCTTTGTTGTTCCAGCCAGGCTCTCCATACCGCCAATAATACCGCTAAGATAATAGGGCCCAGAAACAGCCCGACCGCTCCGAAAGAAGCCAAGCCGCCGAGAACTCCGAAAAAAACGACTAAAAAAGGAACGCGACCCGCACCGCTGATGATAATCGGACGGATAACGTTGTCGATAGTGCTGACCACTAACGATCCCCATAGAAGCACACCGATACCATCCGAGACCCGGTCGATAAAAATTAATGTGATGCCGATCGGCATCCAAACCAAAGCGGCTCCAACCATCGGTACCAACGCCAGTAATGCAGTAATAGCGCCGAATAGAGCAGGGGCTTGAACATCGGCGATATGAAAACCCAGTCCGGCTAAAATTCCTTGACCCAATGCGGTAAGAACCAAACCGTAAACAACTGCGCTAGTGGTATTGGCGATAGCGTGCAGATAAATATCTTGATGTTTGCCAAGAAATTGGACTAAGCCTTTATTGATTTGCCTCATAACATCTTCACCATCTCTAAAGCAAAAAAATAGCGTGACCGCCACTATCCCGATTTTGATGATGTAATAACCGAGTCCCCCCATGATTTTACCCAGATAGCCTAGCGATTGCGTTGCCAAATTGGTTATCTGGGCGGTAAGGCTGGCCCGGTCGTTAATTAATCGATCCAGCCAATCTTGCAAATAGTTGCCTAGCCAGGGGATGCGCTTGATGGGGTCAGGTAATTCGTAAGGTCCTTGCAATAAATTAAATGCCAATGCTTGATAGGCGATTTTAATTTCTTCTTGAAGGAGTGTGGCAAGTCCGAATACTGCTAGGATAATGATCATGGCAATGATGCCGGTCATGATCGAAGCACTGAGATTGTCGTTACCTTTTAATAAAGTGCGCAGTCGCCGATAAGCCGGCCAAGTTGCATAGGCAATGATGAAAGCCCAAGTTAGCGATAATAAAAATTCACTCAATATCCAGTAGCCCAACAGCAATAATCCAGCCAATAAAAGACCGGGAATCATATAGCGTAAAGGCGAATTAGCCGCGAAATAATTCATCTGCGTTCGGTAAAAGATGTCCTGAAATAAGCGTTTATCATATCACCGATATTGCAAAATGCCCGATTATGCTGACTTGGGCCAGCAATTCCTAGTTTGAGAGATTTCGCCGTGTTCAGGTTACGGGATATGCCCGTCGAAGAGCGCCGTTCACCCAGCACCTAAATGATCCCAGATAGTTAATCATAGCCAATAGGCTTTGGAATTTAGATGCTGGGTAACCCTTCCATGGGGGCTTGACGACAGCGGTCCCTGCCGTCATCCTCGCCAAATACACCCCGCACATCCTGAAAATTAGTCGGTTTTCGGATCAAAAAGGAGTAGGCGCTAGAGCATTGTCTCGCTTATTGTAACGTTAGCTGTGTCTCGAAGGTTTCCCCGTTTCGCCATACTGCGATTTTAATTGTATCGCCGGCGCTATACTTGTCCAATATATCCAATAAGGTTTCCATGTCTCGAACCGGTTTATTTTCTACGGAAAGGATAATATCTCCGGGGATGATGTTGCCGGCATCATCGATGGTACTGCCTTTCAGTCCGGCCTTGTCGGCTGGAAAACCCGGCTTGACCTCCAAAATCAACAAGCCTTTCACCCCGAGATTTTGCGTGATCATCGCGCTGACACGGTTGTCGGAACCGATACCGATGACCGGTCTGATATAGCGCCCCTTGTCGATCAGCATCGGCACGATTCGGTTTATCGTATCGACCGGCACGGCAAAGCCAATGCCGGCACTGGCACCGGACGGACTAAAAATAGCGGTATTGATGCCGATTAATCGTCCAGCGCTATCGAGTAAGGGTCCGCCGGAATTGCCGGGATTGACGGCGGCGTCGGTTTGAATCAAGTCATCGTAGGTTTGGCCTGGAGCAGCCGCTATCGAGCGGTTGAGAGCCGAGATGACTCCGGTAGTCAGCGTATGATCCAAACCGAATGGATTGCCGATTGCAAAGACAGATTGCCCGACTTTAAGCTCCTTGCTGGATCCGATAGGAATAGGCGTGGTCTTGTCGAAAGGGACCAAAATACGAAGGACGGCGAGATCATGCTCGGGACTGGTGCCAACCAACGAGGCGCGAAGGTTGCGTTGGTCTTGAAGGCGAACCCACGCTTCCGATGCGCCGGCCAAGACATGATGATTGGTCACGATAAAACCGCGCTCATCCCAAAAAAAACCGCTGCCACTGCCTCTAGGAACGCGTGTGACATCTCTCGTCCAGGGGTTGATGCGCTTGCCGACCGTGCTGATATTGACGACCGAGGGACTGGCTTTTTCAAAAATTACTATCGTGGTTTGTTCCGCTTCGGTGAGAGTACCGCGCGGTGTGACGGCTCGCGGTTCAGCGCTTTTCGGGCTGAATAATGTCGGATAATGCTGCAATATATAGACAGCGGCAAACAGAATGATCATGCCGAATACGGCTAAGCGGATGAGCCTTAATAATTGGATGAACAAAGTAGATTGCATGGTGTATTGACGGGAGCGTTTGCAATTAAAGTTATGGCAAACTCTATCAGGAATTACGTAAACGGGTTAAAACTATTACATCTAAACGTTGTTATGCCGGCATGTACTCATTGCTAGCATTAGACATAAGTTATTCGAGCAATGCATAACTTCTACCATGAAGATAGCAACACCTCGCTAAGTATAAAAAAGTTCACGATATTCGGGATCAGAACGCATAAATCATTCGCCAAGTACCGAGCCAATTCGTTTCTTTGCGGTTGGCTTGGCTTAAGCCTACGCCGAATTGTAATGTTGCATGATTGGTGATATCCCAATGAATTTGCGGCATCAAAAGATAAGTCCAGTCGGACTTCTCGCGAAATTCATTATTCATTTCAATGCCAAAAGTTAAATCCTGGGAATAATCATAAAACCAAGCGGTATTGAATAATCCCACGAAATGCCCGTCGCGTTCTATGTCGTCACGTCTCACTCCGATCATATTAAAATTGCTGATCTCGGAATTAAAACGGTAACCGGCCAAATAGAGTGCATCGACGGAATATTTTTCGGCATCGCGGTCGTGATAGCCGATCATTTGCCAACCATGAATGAAATGATTATTAAATCCGGTGCCGATAGTGCCTTGCAGACCCAGTTTGTATTCGCTTAACCTTAAATTGTCGAAAGGCAGTTCGAATTCGATTGCAAAGTCGTCGAATAATCCGAATTCGAATTCCGGCGCCCATTCGGTATTGCCGGTACGAAGCGAGTGTTCGGTAAGCACGTTCACTTCTGCATCGCCTTGTCTGACACCGAGCGGCCGCACCAAATCGAAGACCATCGGTTCGGGAATATGGGGGGGCGTCGCTGCTCAGCGCGGCATCGCCTTCTTCGGTTCTCATCGTTTCGGCACTGGCCGTTTGGGTTGTTGGTAAGCAGGCGAGGGCGGTTAGCAGAAAGATATGGAATGGTGAAGCCAATGAGTTGGTTGAATGCATTGTTTCTCCTGAATCCAAACCGGAATCCTGTAAAACAAGTAGGAGTGAAATTTCTCTTTAAAGAATTTCAAACTATAAACGATTAAACTTACATATTGCTTGCAAGACTATCATTCCAGCAATTCCCCACGAAAGCATTGTTACCATGTTTACAATGAAAGTGCACCGGAAGAGTTTACGGTTGCCTGATAGACATGCGTCGACGCCAAGGGCTGCCGTCGATGGCGGCTTAAAACCGTCGGAATTCCGATTACCAATGTAACGCCCTAAGTCTGGGGAATTTTTTCCGTTGATGTTCTTGCATTCTTATCATGACATTAATCAAAGCCTGCAGCGCATCGAGAATATAGGGGCCTTTATTCAACATCACGCATTCGGCACGAACCGCCATCGCAGCATCGGTAAATTCTGGACGCGATTTAGCGCCTTTTTTGGCGATGGTTTCCAAGACCTGTGTCGCCCAAATAACCGGTACGTGAGCGGCCTCGCAAAGCCATAGTAATTCTTCTTGAATTTCGGCGAGCCGAGCGCTACCCAATTCGACCGCTAAATCGCCCCGAGCGATCATGATACCGAGACTGTGCCGGCCTATCGTGCCGAGGATGATCTCGGGCAGATTTCTAACGGCTCGGTTGGTTTCGATCTTGGCGATGATCGGTAAATCGGTCGCACCGCGTTGCGCCAATTCTTCGATCAAACATTCCATATCGGCAAGAGATTCGACAAACGAAAAGCCGATCATGTCGGCATGCGTGCAAGCAAAGTCAAGGTCCTCTCTGTCTTTATCGCTCAAGGCCGGTAAATCGAGTTCGGTTTCGGGAAAGTTAATGCCTTTATCGCTTCGTATCGTGACGCCATTGCTTCGAGCGTGCGTGATTTTAAGTAAAACGCCTGTCTCGGTTAACTGGTCAACTACCGCTCCTACTTTGCCGTCGTCTATCCAAACCGCTTGGCCAATTTGTAATTTCTCAATCGCTGATGACAGGGTACAGCCGATTTGAGCCGGTTTTATCGGCACGCCACTTTCGTCGTATTGTGCCGGTGCACCGTCGATTTCGTGGTCGGTCAGCAATAAATGGTCATCCTTGACTATTTTGATCGTTTTCGGAGTACCGAAGAATTCGCCCAAACGATAAACAGCCTCTGGGGTATTCTCGTTTTCGGAAATTGGCGGCATCCAAGTGATATCGCATCCTGAGACCAAAAAAGCCGGCTGGCCGCAACAAGCCAGCCAAGCCGACTCCGATAGCGGTTTTTCAATCGTTAGTATACGTTGTTTGCCGCGCGCATCGACGAAAGCGAGGCGGTGTCCGGCGGCCAAAGTCATAAATAATTCCGTTGGAATGGCGACTCGAAACAGCGTGTCCTCGCCTTCGAGTAACGGCTCCGAGCATGCCGCATCGAACAATACGATTCGTCCAGGTTCGACGACGTTACCATAAGCGTCTCGCTTAACCTTGATGTGATAGATCGCGGGACCGAGCTCGATAGGTCCGGTTCTTATTTTATGTCCTGCCAAGTCCATCAATATACGGCAACCCCTCCCGATTTCGACCTCGGCGCGTCGGATGTTTCGGATCATAGCTTGCCAAATGACGGGGTCGTCGTGAGCGCAATTGATCCGTGCGCAAGTCATTCCTTTCATAAGTAGTGCTTTGATTAACTTGTAATCCCATGCCGCTTCCGTTGCAAGCGTGACCATGACATGAGCTTTGCTGTTTTCGAAATGCGAACCGAACAATTCGATTGTGTGTTGATCAAGCAGTTGCTGACCTCGGTTGAAGCCGAGTTCGCTGGGGTTTTTATCGATTGCTTGATAGCCGGGATCGAGCACTCTATGCAATAAATCGATTACCGTGTCTAGTGTTGAGATGACGGACGATTCGGATCGGCCCAATGAGGAAAGTCCCGCTTGGGCGAGTCTTTCCTGTAAGTGGCGCAGATCGAATTGCCGAAGCGCCAGGTAGTGTGACAAGTTCGATGCGCTTTTCGTCAATACGCCGGACCGGTAATACTGTGTGTAATTTTGTAAGCGCTTCTCGGCATTAATGCCGACTTTATGCCGAATTTCCGTTATGTCTTTAAGCAATAAAGACAAAATTTCACGATAGGAGTCGTTATCAGGCGGGGAATACTGGTCTTTATAGGTCGTAATCATGGTTGAGCATCGATAAAAATGTTACAGCGAAACGGCGATCAACTTTAACCTTGTTTTTTGACAACTTGATGAATCATCGGGTTCTCGTTGAATCGAGCAAGTATTCAATTATTTGTCATGCTGTTGTCATATTGAGTGATTAAAGTTGCCGGTATACTCACTAATCGATCTTTTTAGAAAAAATTATGAACAAAAATTTATTAGCATTCACAGCGTTTGCCTTGTTGATAATGCACTTACCGGTTTCAGCTAGGAATGTGCGCGACAATATCGTCATTGTCGGATCTTCGACCGTTTATCCGTTTACCACCGTAGTAGCAGAGAATTTCGGAAGAATGACTAGATTCAAGGCGCCGATTGTCGAAGCGACTGGCTCCGGGGGCGGTTTAAAACTGTTCTGTGCAGGGGTTGGGGTAAGGCATCCCGATATCGCCAATTCTTCGCGCAGAATCAAGTCCTCCGAATTTGAGGACTGTCAAAAAAATGGAGTGAAAAACATCGTTGAGGTAAAGCTCGGCTATGACGGTATTACGTTAGCCCGCTCTAATAAGGGTAAAGCGTTCGAACTAACCTTAAAACAATTGTTTTTGGCATTGGCGAAAGAAATTCCGGACCCTTCCGGTTCCGAAAAAACCGTTCCCAATCCTTATACTCATTGGCGGCAAATCGATCCTTCATTACCGGATTCCTCTATCGAAGTTATGGGGCCGCCGCCGACTTCCGGAACTCGCGATGCGTTTGTGGAATTAGCGATGGAGGGCGGTTGCCAAGCTTTTCCATTCATCAAGGCGCTGAAAGACAATAATGAAAACACATATAAAACGATCTGTCATTCGATACGAGAGGATGGCGCATACGTTGAAGCCGGCGAAAACGATAACTTGATCGTGCAAAAACTAGATACCAACCCGAATGCTTTGGGCATATTCGGTTTTAGTTTCCTAGATCAAAATACCGACAAATTATTCGGTTTAAAGATCGACGGAGTCGAGCCGGATTTTGATGAAATTGCTTCCGGTGCTTATCCAATTTCCAGAGCGATGTATATCTACGTCAAAAAGGCGCATGTCGAAATGATACCCGGATTGAAGGAATTTCTTGAAGAGTTTACCAGTGATAAAGCCTGGGGAGATGAAGGTTATCTCACGGATAAAGGCTTGATTCCGATGCCTGCGGATGAGCGAAAGCGCTTTGCCGACGATGTCCGGAATTTGAAGGAATTGGAGATGTGAGGGGAAGGTGAAAGGTGAAAGGTGAAAGGTGAAAGGTGAAAGGTGAAAGGTGAAAGGTGAAGTCGGCGCTTGACAAGTAGCTAAAACACCGAATCATTTCACTATTCACTATTCACTATTCACTATTCACTATTCATTGCCAAACCGGATTGCATATTTAACTAACGACGGTAATCGATTTTTCAAAAGACATGCAAACCCCTTATTTATTGTTTACGCTGCTGATTTTAAGCGTTCTCGCTTATTTTATCGGCAAAAGGCGGTCAGTGACCGTTGTCGAAGGCGCGCTCCGAGAATTGCATTCCTTGCCTGCGTATTACGGATATTACACTGCGCTTTGGGGCTTGATACCTGCTTTGTTTCTGATGTTAGTGTGGCTATCTTTCGAACCAACTTGGCTGGCTCATCAAACTGTCGCTTCGCTGCCTGAAGAAATCAAAAGCCTGCCCAGCAGTAAACTAAATCTTCAGCTCAACAACATTAAGAACGTTGCCGCAGGCCTTCAGGTTAGTCAACGAGTCGACCCGCTCATAGTGGAAGCCGCCGAACATTATAACCGATTACGCAAAATCAGTAATTTCGCGCTGACCCTCGTAGTTATGACCTGCTCTCTAACCGGCATTTGGTTGGCACATAAAAAAATCAGCAAGGATTACCGGGCCCGTAACGTTGTCGAAAAGATCATGACCGGGCTCATGATATTAGCTTCGACGATCGCAATATTCACGACCGTCGGCATTGTCGCTTCGGTAGTATTCGAATCGTTATTATTTTTCAGGCAAGTTCCGTTTTTCGATTTTTTGTTCGGTTTGGAATGGAGTCCTCAGACGGCATTGCGCGCAGACCAAGTCGGTTCGTCCGGTGCCTTCGGCGCAGTCCCGTTATTCGCGGGCACTTTGCTGATTTCGTCCATCGCATTGATTGTTGCGGTGCCGATCGGGTTGATGTCAGCGATATATTTGTCGGAATTCGCCGGTTCTAAATTTCGGTCCACAGCCAAGCCGACGTTGGAAATTCTCGCGGGCATCCCGACTGTCGTTTACGGCTTTTTTGCCGCATTGACAGTCGCGCCATTTATTCGCGAAACCGGAGAATTATGGGGTTGGGTCGTGTCATCGGAAAGTGCCTTGGCTGCAGGCTTGGTGATGGGCATCATGATCATTCCATTTGTGTCTTCGCTATCCGATGATGTTATCAATGCTGTGCCGCAGTCTTTGCGCGATGCGGCTTATGCTCTGGGCGCCACGCAAGCCGAAACGATCAAACAAATTATTTTACCGGCCGCGTTACCGGGCATTGTCGGCAGCATTCTGTTAGCCGCTTCAAGGGCTATCGGCGAAACGATGATTGTGGTCATGGCGGCGGGATTGGCGGCCAACTTAACGGCCAATCCGCTGGAAGCGGTCACGACGGTGACCGTCCAGATCGTTACGTTATTGGTTGGTGACCAGGAATTCGACAGTCCGAAAACACTGTCTGCGTTTGCGCTGGGTCTGATGCTGTTTGTCGTGACTTTGGCTTTGAATGTCATAGCTTTACATATCGTTAGAAAATACCGGGAGCAATATGAATAATCGGACGGACTCTCTATCGACCATGGAAAAAGTTCGCAAAGGCATTGCGAAGAGGCGTTCGGCCGAACGCCCTTTACGTTTTTAAGGATTTACCGGCATCGTTTTATGTTTTGTCTTTGTGCTGATCCTATTTATTAGCATCATCGGCAAAGGATATGGTGCATTTCAACAGACTCAGATCGCGCTGGATATCGAGTTTTTAGAATCCGTGATCGATCCGAATCAAACGCGCGATAGTAAGGTGATATCGAGAGCCGATTACAATTCCCTGATAAGAAAGTCATTGACTAAGGTCTTTCCCGAAGTTAAAGGTCGCCGCCAAATACGTGATTTAAATCGGATGATTAGTAGCGGAGCTATGTTTCAATTACGCGACCGGGTTCTGGAAGACCCCAGTGTGATAGGCCGAAGCCAAAGGGTGTGGCTCCTTGCCAGCGACGATTACGATATGTTGATGAAAGGCCATATCGAACGCAGTGTTCCGGAAAGCGAGCGGCGTTTGAAAGATCATCAAGTGGCTTGGGTCGACAAATTGCTTGAACAGGGCCTAATCAAGAAACGCTTCAATACTTTCTTTTTCACTGCAGGAGACTCTAGGGCTCCCGAGATGGCAGGTATTCGCGGAGCCTTGATGGGCTCCATGTATACATTGTTCGTCACGCTGGTGTTGTCGTTTCCGATCGGCGCCGCGACCGCAGTGTATCTGGAAGAATTTGCTCCGACCAATAAATGGACTGATTTGATCGAAGTCAATATCAATAATCTCGCAGCGGTGCCGTCGATTGTATTCGGATTATTGGGCCTTGCGATGTTCATTAATTTTTTCGGTTTGCCGCGTAGCGCGCCGTTGGTCGGTGGACTGGTGCTGACTTTGATGACCTTGCCGACCATCATCATTGCAGGACGCGCCGCGCTAAAATCGGTGCCTCCTTCGATTAGAGAAGCGGCGCTTGGCATGGGCGCATCAAAATTACAAACAGTCTTTCACCATGTCTTGCCATTGGCACTGCCGGGAATGTTGACCGGTACCATTATCGGTATGGCCCAGGCACTCGGCGAAACCGCACCGCTATTGATGATCGGCATGGTTGCTTTCATAGTCGATATACCGAAAGGCATTTTCGACTCGGCTACTGTGTTGCCGGTGCAAATATATCTTTGGGCGGATAGTCCCGAAAGGGCTTTCGTTGAACGCACTTCGGCGGCGATCATGGTTTTATTGGCGTTTTTGATTTCGATGAATGCAGTTGCGGTGTTTTTACGCAAGCGATTCGAGCGGCGTTGGTGAGCATTTTTCAATACGGATATTTTCGCAAACCCACTCCGCACCCTCAACTCCCGAGAGCTTTCATCATCCGGGGGGATGTGAATAGTTACGGGGTGATTGCCAGGCCTTCATGAACGTTAGGTGCTTTTTCGATCGGATAGAAGTTAAACATTATGAATACTGTAACTCAATCAAAACCGGAATCGGTTTCTCGCATGAAAACGCTTATAAATAAAAGTATGTCCGCTAAACCTGTGAATTTTCAAGGCGAGATGGGGGCGACAGTCGGGTCGATACATGCTGATAATCCAAGGATAACTTGCCGTAATGTCAATGTGTTTTACGGTGAAAACCATGCGATACAAGATATCAACCTGGATATCGGCACGAATGAAGTCATTTCGTTAATCGGCCCATCCGGTTGCGGCAAATCGACTTTTTTACGTTGTTTGAACCGAATGAACGATACAGTCGAAGGTTGCCGGGTGAACGGCGAAATAAAGATCGACGATGTCGATGTGTATTCAAAGCATCTAGATGTCGTGCCGCTTCGCGCACAAGTCGGCATGGTGTTTCAAAAACCCAATCCATTCCCGAAGTCAATTTACGACAACATCGCTTACGGCCCGAAAATCCATGGCCTGGCTTCGACGAAAGCCGAATTGGATCAAATCGTCGAGTCTTCATTGCGTAAGGCCGGTCTCTGGGACGAAGTCAAAGACCGGCTAGACCAGCCAGGTACCGGTTTGTCAGGCGGACAACAACAGCGCTTGTGCATCGCCCGGACTTTGTCGGTCGAGCCCGAAGTTATTTTGATGGACGAGCCTTGTTCGGCATTGGATCCGATTGCGACCGCGAAAATCGAGCAATTGATCGACGAACTGAGACAGCGTTACACGATTGCGATAGTGACCCATTCGATGCAACAGGCCGCACGGGTTTCGCAGCGAACGGCTTATTTCCATCTCGGTAAATTGATCGAGGTCGGTAAGACCAGCGATGTATTTACCAATCCTTTGCACGAATTGACACAGGATTACATTACCGGAAGGTTCGGATAAGCCAACCGAAGCGGCTAATTATTTAAACCAAGATCATAATCTATGAAAGAACATACGCTCCATCTGTTCGACGGCGAACTCAGCCATTTACATTATCTGGTACTGGAAATGGCCGGCTTGGTCATCGATCAATTGGATACGGTCATGACATCGCTCGATGAAGGCGAGGCCTCTATTGCCGAAAAAGTGGTGGCTCGGGATCGGGAGGTTAACGAATATGAGCTAAAAATCGACGCCGAGGTTCTGTCGATTCTTGCTAAACGCAGTCCGGTTGCTAATGACCTGCGCAAAGTGATTTCCATTTCGAAAATCGTTGTGGACTTGGAAAGGATCGGCGACGAGACGGTTAGAATAGCGAAATTGATCATCGACATGTTCGATCCGCAAACCAGCGATCCGAATCCTCAGTTACTCAGGGACATCGTCAGGATGGGCACAATGGCGCGCGGCATGCTCAGAAAAGCGACCGACGCTTTCGATACCGGTAATCTGGATGATGCTTACGAGCTTATCAGGGGAGACTGGGATTGCGGACAAGAATTTCAAGACGGTATTCGCCGGCAATTGACCTTCGTGCTTCAGGATGCCCGCTTGATCGGCAGAGCCCTGGATATCCTGCAAATCATGAAAGCGCTCGAACGTTGCGGTAATCATTGTATCAATATTGCCGAATTCATGATTTTCATGGTCGAAGGCAAAGATATTAGACATCAGCATTGAAGATCATGAAGAATAAGAAGTTAATTCAATGACTTATTTTTTTCTATGCAACTCTTTTTTGCTCCCCCAAAAGGATATTCAAAATTTTAGGAAAAGCCGTTTAAGCACTTTATGAACTTTATGTGTTTCATGGTTAAACTGCCGAGTTTAGGACAAAAGAAAAAGGACATGAATTTCTGTCGTAACGGCAAGCGGTTCAGTTGACTACTCCCTTTTGATCGAAAAACCGTCTATGAATAAAAGGTATGGGATGTGTCTATTGAGTAGTGTAGGGTGCGCGATGCGCACCCTACACTTAGTATGAACTCTTGCCGGAATGTCGAGTTATTAGGTTAGTGCATGGGATTTAAGATCTACCAAAGTTATTTAGGATACGGTAAAAAATAACTTTACTAAATGTTTCTCACGCCTTGCGCACATCCCACACAAGTTTATTGTTCCCATGCGTCCCGATTCCGGGATGCATTCGCACGCAGGGCGTAGGAATGATGAATAATCGGGAAGTTATTTTTTAATAAACCCTTAAAGGGTTGTAAATCGATCGCTTGAATCCAAGAGTTGCGTAATTATCATTCAGTTTAACCATGTTGCACTAACATTCGAACTTTTTGTTCAACCGTAGCCCACGAAATCAAAATCGGCTTGCGAAAAACCGTAATCGTCAAAATATCTTCCTGCAGCATATAGTCGGCTTCTATGCCGAAGCCTTTTATGATGCCTTGCTCAATATCGCCTAAAAACTGTAAGCCGTAATTTTCAGCGGCTTGTTTTGCTTTGTGAATCAGATCTTCCGGCTTTTCGATGATTTTTAATTGTATCGATTTAGGTTTTTTCATATTTTTCGGAATTTAATTGAATGTCATAACAGACTGCCGTCTTCAGTATTATAAAGGCGAAAAAATAAAACGGAACCGGTTAATTGATTGTGCAAACGTAACAAGCGTTATAAATGGTTTTTTAAGAAGGTTTCGATTTGTCGGCTTAATTCGGAATTGTTATCTTCTATAAATTCATAACGCGCGCGTATAATGGGTTTATCGATAGCGATCAAGGCCGATAAGTCGCATGGCGTGGCCGATATGACGAGGTCTATGTCGGCGACATCAAGGATTTGTTGTAATGCTTTTAATTGCGAAGGATGATAACCGACAGCCGGCAGCACCTTGCCGATATGCGGATATTGACGGTAAATATCGGTCAACCTTTCGGATGCAAATTCTCTCGGATCGACGATCTCGGCGGCCTGAACTTGAATCGCAGCAATAAAACCCGCGCCGTAGGCCATGCCGCCGTGCGTAATGCTCGGACCGTCCTCGACGACGATGACACGCTTGCCTTTCACTCGTTCAGGTTGATCGAGAGTGACTTTCGAAAAGGTTTTAATAACCGGCACAGATGGAAGAATCTGTCTGACGGTTTCAAAGACGCATTCTATAGCCTCATCGGTAGCCGAATTCGCTTTGTTTATTAGCACGATATCGGCCATACGCAATACGGCTTCGCCTGGATGATGGCCTGTCTCATGGCTCGGTCTTAGCGGGTCGGTCAATACGATAAGCAAATCGGGACGGATGAACGAAAAGTCATTATTGCCGCCGTCCCACAAAATGATGTCGGCTTCTTGCTCGGCAATGGCGAGGATTTTGGCGTAGTCGATGCCGGCGAACACGGTATTGCCGAGAGACAAATGGGGTTCGTATTCTTCCCGCTCTTCGATCGTGCAATCGGCAAGGGCGAGGTCGGCCATACTAGTAAAACGTTGCACGGCCTGTTTTTCGAGGTCGCCGTAAGGCATAGGATGGCGGATTACTGCGGTTTTGAGACCGCGGGATTTCAATAGTTTCGAAAGCCATTGCGTGACTTGCGACTTGCCGCAACCGGTGCGCACCGCGCAGCAAGCGATGACCGGGACCGAAGCTTGCAATTGCGTGCTCTTGGGGCCGAGTAGGGTAAAATCGGCTCCGCCGGCCAGTGCGATCGACGCTTGATGCATGACTTGGCTGTGTGAGACGTCACTGTAAGCAAAAATCACTTGTTCGATGTGTTGTTCTCGGCATAGGTCTGCCAATTCGATTTCATCGACGATAGGGATGCCTTCGGGATAAAACGGGCCGGCTAATGCCGGTGGGTAGCGCTTCCCTGCGATATCCGGGATTTGCGCGGCGGTAAATGCAACAACTTCACTGCCGGGATCATTTCGGTAGACGACATTGAAATTATGAAAGTCACGTCCGGCGGCGCCCATGATGACGATTTTGTTACGGTCAGATTGTAGAGACATCGCGGTTCATTTTCAGTTTTCGGATAAATAGATTATATACCCATCGCAGATCAAAATTCGGTGCCGGGGATCCGTCAAAGGACGCCGTAAACCCAGCACCTAAATCTAAGATAGTTAACCATAGACAATGAATTATGGAATTTAGGTGCTGGGTGAATGCAGATTTTGCATTACGCCATGGATGGCGTGTATTAGGGCAATGCAGGAGCAATTGCCGAGGAGCAAAAATCTGCCCTGCCGCCGACACCTGACAATCAAGCAACCGCACTCTCTCCGCAGCCAGCAGCGTTTTGCATATCGAAAAATTAGATAAGGAATGCAAAACTGTGAACTTTCACAGTAACGTTAATAAAGGCCCGGCCATCGCCCCGGCAAATGAAAGTTCTCTGGTGCTGGAGGGTGCGGTCACTCGCCCGACAGGACGCCGTGAATACGTCCCTGTAGGCTGGACGGCGGCTGTCCCTGCCGCCGACGCCTGTCGGTCGAGCAACCGCATCCTCTTCGGAACCGGCATTGGCAGAACGGAGATTTGTATATCAAAAAATTAGATAAAAAGTCTCAATCTACGAACTATTACTTCATCTACTTCATGGTTGAACTGCCGAATTTAGGATTACACGATCACGCCTGCTGCAATAGTGGCATGAGTGGCTTCGTCGATGATAATGAAACTGCCGGTAACGCGATTTTCTGCATAATGATCGACAAACAGCGGTTGTTGTAGCTTCAGTTCGACTCTGACGATATCGTTCATCACGATGTCGCTCGGTTTTAGATGTTTTTGCAACGTATTCACATCCACTCGATAATGCAAGTCTGAAAACAGGCAGCGGACCGTGCGCGTCGTATGCTTGATGAGATATTTGCGCCGGGTGTGCAGGGGCTCTTCGGAAAGCCAGCAAATATCGGCATGAATTTCACGCACCGTCTCCGGCAGATCGTTCTTAGCGACCAGCATGTCTCCTCGCGATATATCGATCTCTCTATCTAATTCAACGACGACAGAGAGATCGGGAGTCGCGTGCGGTAGAGATTGGTTGGCAAGCTTAACCGATTTTATTTTTGCCGCGAGTCTGGACGGCAATGCTAGTACTTCATCGCCAACTACCAGCATTCCTGATGCCAATGTGCCCTGATAACCGCGAAACTCTTTGTTTAAGTCATTGTTTTTTATTGCTGCACCGTTTCCGAGCTTTACTCGTGCGACCCGTTGTACCGGAAAACGCAACGGATTTTCTGACCTATCGCGGTGTGCCGAAACACGATTTAAATGATCTATCAATGTCGGGCCATCATACCAATTCATCGATCGGCTAGCATGCACGATGTTGTCGCCTTTCAATGCGCAAATCGGCAGTGCACAAATTTGCTCGATGCCAAGGGAGGCGGCAAATGCCAGATAATCATCCCGAATCGTTTGATAGATGTCTTGGCGCCAGTCGACCAGATCCATTTTATTGACGGCCAGCACGATCGCGTTGACTCCCAACAAATGAGCCAGATAAGTGTGACGACGCGTTTGTGTCACGACACCCTTACGCGCGTCTACCAATAAGATAGCTAGGTCCGCCGTCGATGCTGCCGTGACCATGTTCCGCGTATATTGCTCGTGTCCAGGCGCATCGCCGATGATGAATTTACGCTGTTCGGTGTTGAAATAACGGTAAGCGATATCGATCGTGATGCCTTGTTCGCGTTCGGCTTGCAGGCCGTCGGTCAGCAACGATAAATCCAGTTCGCTCAAACCGCGTTTAGCGGATGTCTGTTGTATCGCTGTTATTTGGTCGCTATGAATGCTTTGCGTGTCGTAAAGCAGTCGTCCGATCAGCGAACTTTTGCCGTCGTCGACACTGCCAGCGGTAATGAAACGCAGCAAGCTTTTTGCGGAGTTGCCGCTTTCCGATGGAGTAAGATTTGGAGTCAATGGAGCGGTCATCAGAAATACCCTTCTTTTTTACGTTGTTCCATCGCAGCCTCCGAGGCTCGATCGTCAAGCCGTGTCGCGCCGCGTTCGGTGATTTTGCACGATCGGATTTCGGCGATAATTTCGTCTATCGTGACCGCTGTCGATTCGACCGGCGCGGTGCATGAAATGTCTCCGACGGTTCTGAAACGGCAGCGTACCGTTTCGGTTGTCTCGCCCGGTTTCGGTGGCGTGATTTCGGTCACCGGCGCCAAGATCTCGCCGCGCCGGACCACGGTGCGGTCATGAGCGAAATAGAGTGGCGGCAATTCGATACCTTCACGCTCGATATATTGCCAGATATCGAGCTCGGTCCAATTCGAAAGAGGAAAGACTCTCATGTGCTCGCCGGGGCGAATCCGCGTATTGAATAACATCCAAAGCTCCGGGCGTTGATTTTTCGGGTCCCATTGGCCGAATTCGTCGCGCAGACTGAAGACGCGCTCTTTGGCCCTAGCTTTTTCCTCGTCGCGTCTTGCTCCGCCCAAACAGACGTCGAACGCCAGTTCTTCGATCGCTTCGAGCAGCGTCACCGATTGATGGGCGTTACGCGATTCGAGGGGATCACGTAAACGCACGGTGCCGCGCCGGATCGAATCCTCGACGCTACGGACATGCAACATAGAGTCGTAGCATTGTGCGATGCGGTCGCGGTATTCGATGACTTCGCCGTAGTTATGGCCGGTATCGATGTGCAGTAATACGAATCCTATCTTCTCGGGATGAAAAGCTTTGTAAGCCAGGTGCAACAATACCGCCGAATCCTTGCCGCCGGAGAAAAGCAGCACGGGGTTTTTGAATTCGGCTGCAACTTCCCGCAAAATGAATATCGCTTCTGATTCTAACCAGTCTAAATGCTGGTTTGCATTTGAAAGCGAAATCCTTGATTGATCGTCCACATTTAGGTGATTTTGATTTTCAATAATGATTTGAGTTGTATCAAGCATTGTTTTCCTCTTTTCTGTTGTCGCTTTCCAATTGCCATTTTTTATGTCCCAGGTATCTGAAGTAAGAATTGCCGTCGTTTTCGATACTAAACAAATGAAGCCATTGATTATCGGTCAAATGTCTGACGGTTTCGTGTTTGACTATGACCGCATCGATTGCCGATCTGGGTGCCTCGATGAAGACACTCAAGCGGACCGGTTCATGCACGAATTTGCAGCCGTCATGCAGCGATTGCCAGGGCAAGCCGGCTCGCAGATCGCCGCCGTTACCTTCGAGTACGCCGATCGTGCCGACCACGTTGTGAAGGACCTTGTTGCCGCTGCCGAACAGACGGTTATCGACCGTCGATGCGTAATACTGCAGGTTGATCCAGCTCGCGACGACCAAAGGCGCCGTCATGATCAATTCTAAAATGGAACCATCCGAGTCTTGTTTGAAATCGTAATTATGCAAAAAGACTCTTCCGTTAAGCTTTACCTGACGTGTTCTTTCCCTAGGGGCAGCGATGAAGGCCGCATTACCGGCCAGGCCCCATTCGGGACGTACCTGCGACCAATCACGGCTCCGTGCTTCAATATGCTGTTTAATCTCTTGGGGATGGTTCTCGTGAATACCCAATAAAACAGAACGTTCGGTTCTCGCCAATTCGGATGCCTCGTAAAGCCATTCTTGAAGACAGGCAATGTCTTTTTCGTATCCGGAAGGCAGACAATCGAGATCGAACAGTCGCAGCTCGTCGGTCGTCGTGTCATGAAGCCCAGCCAGAAACCAAGTATCGTGCGGAATGTCGATGCCTTCGCTTGCCAAGCCCGCTCTGACCGATACATCATTGAGCACCGCCGCGGCAATGCGGGCATTCGCTTCGCCGCTATGGCCGCCGCATGCTCCGCAATCGAGGCCGGCGGCATAGGGATTGTTGACTGTCGTACTACCATGTCCGCACAGCAAAACCAGTCGAGCGAAATCCGAAGTCAAACTCATGCCGCGCAAGGCGTTTTTGGCTAATTCGACTTTATCGGTCAAACGCAGACCGGTTTCGACGACTTTACCGGTCGCTACCAGGCGTCCGCGTTGGCGAGTGATTTGAGGACCGAGACGGAGCACCGAAGTTACGTTTAAGCCTTCGGTGCCCGGCTTCGTGACGGTTCGGGTCAGACCGAAACTGTCGGTCAGCAGTTTGACTCCGAATGCCAAGCCTGCGATTTCGACATAGGAGTAGCATGATACGGCCGATGTTTTGAACGATTTCCATATTTTATTTAAGCGTTTAATGGACCAACGCTTGTTAAGGGCATCGCTTAATTCTTCGGCCGTCGCATTGATAAGGCTTTCGCGGATGCGGTATTTCGGCGTTAACAAGACCGGGCAATGCGCGGCACCGTGTTGATGACCTAAGCGTATATATTCGATTGGGAAGCCGAAAAAGCCTGCAAAGCCGAAGGTCTCGATTCTTGGCGATGCGGTCTCCAGTGCTCTGCGGTAAACCTCGGAGCGGACATCGATACAGAACACGGCTTGAACCGCTTTGTTCTTAATGGCTTTAGGGAGAGGTTGCGCTTTAAGTTGGTCGGGCGACGTAAATTTGTCGACAAGTTTTTGTTGAATACCGATTTCATAAGCTTGTTGTATCAGCAATCTCAATTTTTCCGAAACGCCCGGTTCGGTCGGCTCGATCTCGATGACATTATCCAAGGCCGGTAATTTTTCGTAGTAGGTCATTTGGAGAGCCCGGTCCCAAACCAGTCTGATCGCAAGCAAATGCAGCAATGTATCGTCGTCATGACCTTGCATGCCGGCTTCCCGAGCTCGGTATTGAATATAGGAGCTCCACCCGCCAACCGTCAGCAATTGCCGGTGAAAGAAATCCGTCAGGTTAGCTTCGGAAACGCGAATACTCCGCAATACGAAATCGATTGCCTGCAATGGCTCGTTCGGCAACGTGCGAACGAAGTCGCGAAACCCTTTGATACCGTGAATTTCCGCATTGCGATCAATGCTCGCTGCCTGCTTCCAAGCTTCGAATAACGGCAGCGAACACCACGGCATGCGCCAGGACGATTGACCCTCGTCGAAATAGGCCGCACACCATTTCGAAATTTCATCGATAACGAATGCAGTCCAGTCGGTCCCCAGTTCCGAATCGATCAAATCGGCAACCGTATGTATGGCATGCTTGCCGGCGTGCGCCTCATTCGGAATCGAACATAAGCGGGCCTTGACGTCTTCGACCGACCCGAATTCACCGTTCTTGTCGAATAGGGTCAACGCTTTAGCCAGATCGGCATCGGTGATACGCCCGTTGGCGAGTTGATTCAAGTAAAAATCCGCCGACATCAGTAAATCCTTATGCGCGGCCCGGCGCATGAAGGCATTGGCCTGAGAAAAATGTTGCGGCAACAATCCGAGGAAAGGGTTGACCGCAACAAACTGCTTCAAAGGCCAGAGCGGCGGCACATATGAGCATGCGGTTGCCGCCGCCGATAGGATTTGCGGACGAACGGTCGCTTGTTTCCCGTTAAAGGATTCGTTCAGGCCGATATCGGATTTTTGAGATAATATGTTTAAAGTTTTCATCGCAGCATGCTCCGATCAAGAATGACGAGGTGACTTGGCAGGCCAATAGCGGCGAATCAACAAGTTCGCGAAGCTACTGATATAAAGGCCGTTATAAAAATGAACGTAAGCCGATTGCCAACCTGAACCAATGTCGTCGCTGGAGAAGCGTACTTGCAGCCATAACACCGACATGAACGACGCCAACACGAACAATAACAGTCCAATGTCGAAAGCCCCGCTCGCCAGCTCTGCAGTTGGCAGCGCATTTTGCAACAACTCAATAAACGCGGCTTGCAGCGCGAAGTAAACGAGCGATACGACTACGGCAATGATGCTGACGCTTATGAACAGGCGCTTGCCGATATGAATTTCGATCGCGTTCCAGAGGAGATAAGTCAAGGCTATCTGCAGAATGACGCCCAGAATCAAAACACCCGGGTGATTCGAAAAAGTGAAGCCGAACAACGTGGACACTGAAAATGTCAACACCAGTGCGAGTACGAAACCGCTAAGCAAGTGCCATGAATCGCGTTTTTTGCGCACGAGCGGAACCCACGACGACTTTGCGATATCGACGATGCTGCCGCTGGAAAGGAAGGCATGCGCTTTGTATAAGGAATGCGCGACGATATGCAATATCGCCGAAGAGAAGGCTCCCAGACCGCATTGCAGCATCATGAAGCCCATTTGTCCGACCGTCGAGAAGGCCAACGACTTTTTGACACTGGTTTGCGTCAGCATGCACAGAGCGCCGAACAAGGCTGTTATTGCTCCGAGGACCGCGAGTAGATGTAAGGCGGACGGCGCGAGTATCATTACATGGCTCATGCGGACGATCAGAAAACCGCCGGCGTTGATGATGCCTGCGTGCATCAATGCCGATACCGGTGTCGGCGTCTCCATGACTTCGGGAAGCCAGCTGTGGAATGGGAATTGTGCGGATTTCAACAAGGCTCCCAACACGAGTAAGATGCCGATCCACGATAACTCGCTGCCAGCATCGACAGACTGAGAAGTCGTCGATACGAGATCCGCCGCCGCGAAAATTTCTCCGAAACGAAGACTGCCGAAACGCTGATAGATTAACGCCATCGCCAGAATCAGACACAGATCGCCGATCCGGCTGATCACGAATTTCTTGCGCGCGACGATCAGTGCTGTCGGACGGTCTGAGCAAAAAGTAAGCAATTGATGGAGTTTAAGGCTGGTCGCCATCCAGGCCAGCGTGAACAACACCAAGTTACCCGACACGATCAGCGTCAGTACGGCACCTATCGTCAGCGCCAGCCACTTCATGAAGCGTCCCTGTCCGGGATCGCCAGCCAAATAATTACGCGAATATCGAATGACGATGACGCTCACGAAGGAAACCAATATCAACATCGTCGCCGAGAGTGCATCGAAGTAAACATCGATTCCGGCGAATCCTTGTTCGATCAAACCGTGTTCAGCGTAAAACCAAGTGGCCAGTACTGCCGAAAACAAACCGGCAATCGCTGCGATTTCTGTCGATCGAGCGATCTTTAACGGTTGACGCTCGGCCCACGTTGACGGCGCAAGTCCCAACAATAACAGCGAAACCGGGCCTGCGATGACGAGAATAATCGATAAAGCGGTCATTTAAGTAAATCTCCGTGGTTGGGAATCGCTGCATCCGTTCCTAATGGAGTCTCATTCGGTGTTAGTAAGATGCAGCACAATCTAAAGTTTTGTGAGTATTCAGTTCCCCGGCCATTCTCGTTCCCACGCTCTGCGTGGGAACGCCTGAGTACCGCTCCAGCGGTACGAGACGCTAGAGCGTCTCGGGCTGCATTCCCACGCTGGAGCATGGGAACGATAGGGGGATGTGAATAATTACAAAGTTTTTACTCGATACGAGCGATAGCAAACGCTTGGTAATGTGAAATCATTCCTGACGAGCCCTTCGTGGATTGAAGTTGTTGGCATACTAACAATTCAGAATTGTTTTATCTAATATATAAATTTAAAAAATCCGTTCTATTTCTTATATGTGTGGTCTGGGGATTAATTACTTATCAATATCTAAGCTATTTTTTGGATGATTGCTACCGAAAACAATCTGACCAGTGCCGATGAAAAACTGCATATCCTTCAGTCGGCCTTGTACATACAGTTACGCAAACCGGAAGGCGTTGGGATAATCCTTGTTCGAACGATAAGAGGCTAGTTCTTGCTTTTGATATTACGATTTTCAAACCGCCGATGAACTGGTCAGTTATGAAAAGCAGGGAAGCGGGTAACCGGGTAACCGGCAATCCAAGTGCGTTGGCGGTGTATCGATCATTTCCTCAACATTCAATTGGAGCTGTTTAAGCCTTTATTTAAGCGTTATCGCAAGAGCTGTATTGAGGCGCTTAGGCAGAATAAGGCAGGCGGTAGTCAAGAGTTACTTGTCAAATTCCGTAAGATCATCTGTAATGATTTTTGGTGATTAGCAAGATGTTTCAGTTTGTTGAAGCTAAGAATCCAAGCGGGGACAAGTCGCAGCCGCAGCCATGAAATTACGCAGGGATGAAGGGGGGATTTATGTGCGTTGCAATAACAGCAATGCTAGCCTGTAAAGACCGACTCGCTAGAGTTGCTTTTGATATGACTGCCAGTACCGAAAATCAATTGTCAGTATTTTTTACATCGAAAAATGTTGGTTACTTAAAAGATAATATAAATCAGCGATCTATAGATATGGTATGTATTTTGCTTTGATTCATGTGTAGCTTGATAAAAGTGTTGAATGAGCCTGAGTCATTTATTCTTTTACGAGTTATGTTTCGCGCTAGACTTTTTTAACCACTAATCATCAATGGTAAGTGTAATGCTAAATAAAATTATTTATTTGTTAATCTTGGGTTTCGCATTTTTCGATTGTCAGGCAAGTACAATAAATTTCGACGAACTTCAACCCTTTTCAAATTACTCGGCGGTTCCGGAGAGTTTCGGTTCCACACCGGAAGTATCTGTGTTTTATCAAACTTTAAATTCTGATGGTACCGTGGAATCTTCGAATGTTCTGCTTTGGAATGCCGGCTATGCAGATCTCAATACCGCCGCTTTTGCTAATGCTAATGGAAGACTTCTGAATATAACATTGACTGCTGTTAATCCTAACAATTATGTTACGCTTAGCAGCTTTGAAGTTGGTGGATACCTTCAAACATCGAGGGATGCAAGCGATTTACGTATTGTTGATGGAAACGATATAACTAATATATTGATTGATTACGCACCTTTGGGTAATCCCTTTACCGTGCCGGGTGACGTAGCTTACACCTTCGAACCTAACATTACAGCTAGTTCGATTGGCATAATATTGGGAACAAGTTGGAATCTAGGAATAAACAATATTACATTTAGTACTACCCCAGTACCATTACCAGCGGCTTTTTGGTTTTTCGGTTCGGCTTTAGCGGGTTTAGGCGTTTTTAAAAAAGGCCGTTCGATTAAGAAATCTGTCTAATACATTGCAATTATTCAGACCCCTACATTTAAAATAAGCTGGAACTTTGCATCCCCTTTAAAAAACTATGTTCATGTTAGCAGTTGAAACGTGAGTATTCAGTTCCCCGGCCATTCTCGTTCCCACGCTCTGCGTGGGAATGCC
>NZ_JBNGHF010000029.1:0-60734 GCF_050611805.1 Methylotuvimicrobium sp. | reverse complement strand
CTATTCACTATTCACTATTCACTATTCACTATTCACTATTCACTATTCACCGCTCACCGCTCACCGCTCACCGTTAACGGTGAATGGCTCCTTAGGTTTCAATCTAAGGAGTTCAGTGGGGATTTTTCCGGGTCGTAATGCTTAAACTATTGCTACTGTCAATTTCGAATAATTGTTGAACCGACCCTTGAAAATCGGAATCAATGTAGAGAAGGGAGTTTTATATCGATTTGGATGTTATCCTGCTAATTTTGCGGAGAAGATCATGAGACGAATCTATTTTTTGGTTCCGGATATTGCCACCACGCATAAAATTGTCGATGAACTTAAGTCCGAAGGCATCGAGGAGTGCCATATTCATATTTTGGCGAAACGCGATACGCCGCTCGAAGGGCTGCCGGAAGCGGGCGTGACGATAAAAACGGATTTTCTTGCCGCTGCCGAGCGGGGCGCAGCGCTCGGCGGTTCGACAGGAGTGCTGGCGGGGTTGGTAGGATTACGGTTTGCAGGTTTTGCGATTGCCGGAGGTCCTATATTGGGCGTACTTTTAGCCGGCGCGACTATTGGTTCTCTGATGGGAGGGCTTTCGGGGATGAATTCGGGTAATTCTCGCTTAAGGCAATTCGAGCAAGCTATAGAAGAAGGGCAGCTGTTAGTGTTGGTCGATATAAATAAAAATAAAATTGATGAAATTAGTCGGTTGATTAAAAAGCACCACCCAACCGTCGAGTTCGAAGGCATTGAGCCGATTATGCCTCCTTCTTACTGAAAAATTATTCAATTTTGCAGGGATGCTTCGATAACGGTAAGCATACCCTGCACCTTCAGTAAGCTTTAGCGATTTTCAGTATGAAGGGGTTAGGCTACATACGCGTCAAGCCAAGCCTGCTCTCCGCTTTAATAGCAACTTGGAAAAGAGCGGATATGGGTTGGCCGTTTTAGCCTGATGCGGATGGCCGTCAAGCCCCAAGGACGGGTTTCCCAGCACCTAAATTCCATAGTCCATTGGCTATGATTAACTATCTGGGATAATTCATCCAGCACCTAAATAAGCCATGATTTTGAATCATTGCCAAAGACCTATGGAATTTAGGTGCTGGATTTAGGTGCTGGGTGAACGGGGTTCCTCGACAGGCATATTCCACGCCTTAATATCAGCGAAACTGCTCAAACTGGGAATTACTGGCTCCAACTGATTTCCTGATTACGTTTGAGCTTCAGCTTATTTGAAGTCCAAGTTTAGGAGAATCGGAATTCGAGGTTATGAATACAAAAAAGTATCGATTCAAAACATTTTTACTGTTTATTATATGATTGAAAAATAAATAAAACATTTTTTTTAAAGGGTATTTTAAGATTGTTGTTACGGGTGTTTGCTTTGCATCGTTCAACGACTTATTGGATAATGGCTAATTTTTGTGCAAGCGAATTCAACTTCTCCTTGCGACTCTCCTCACGTCATTTAGGATATATTTTGTGAAGAAAATGTTGCCTATCCGATTTATTCCTTTAACCTTATTTTTCTTGTTATTACCGGCATCCGCGTTCGCTTCGGCCATAGGGCTCGAAACGCTCAATTTGACAGATCATGCAGTCGGTTATTTTGCATTATTGATATTTGCCGTTGCTTATGTGTTAGTCATACTCGAAGAGCAAACACATTTGCAAAAATCTAAGCCCGTGCTGCTTGCGGCCGGTATCATTTGGGCGATGATCGCCTATGTCTACGCATCGCATGGACTGAATGAAACGACCGAAGAAGCGTTGCGCCATAACTTTTTGGAATATGCCGAGCTATTTTTCTTTTTGTTAGTGGCGATGACCTATATCAGTGCGATGATAGAGCGGGATGTTTTTCAGGCATTGCACTTCTGGTTGGTTTCGAAAGGATTCAGTTATCGGCAAATGTTTTGGATGACCGGTATTCTCGCCTTCTTTATTTCACCGATAGCCGATAACCTGACGACCGCGCTGATTATGTGTACCGTGGTGATGACGGTCGGCTCAAGTAGGCCGGAGTTTGTCGCGATATCCTGTGTCAATATCGTCGTCGCTGCGAATGCCGGAGGTGCGTTTAGCCCGTTCGGCGATATCACGACGCTGATGGTTTGGCAAAAAGGCATTATCGACTTTGGTGACTTTTTCAAGCTGTTTGTTCCTTCGGTCGTCAATTTTGTCGTGCCGGCCGCGATCATGCATTATTTTATTCCGGTGGGTTTACCAACTTTACCGGAAGAAGACAGCGCCGAGATCAAACATGGCGGTTTGGTCATTGTCGGTCTGTTCTTATTGACTATCTTAACAGCGGTACTATTTCATCAGGTTTTGCATCTGCCATCGGCCTTCGGCATGTTAACCGGTCTTGGGTACCTGAAATTTTTCGGTTATTACCTGCGCATGAAGCATCGACGCGAGTTTTCCAGCTTCGATTCGGTTCCGGGCAGCGAAGGTCAAGGCAGCGGTTTCAATGTCTTCAGCCAGATCGCTAAAGCCGAGTGGGACACGTTGTTCTTTTTTTACGGCGTCATCATGTGTGTCGGCGGCTTGGGCTTTATCGGTTATTTGAGCATCGCTTCGGAATTTATTTACGGCGAATTAGGCGCGACTTACGCCAATATTATCGTCGGTGTAATGTCCGCGATTGTCGATAACATTCCAGTCATGTTTGCGGTATTAACGATGAATCCCGACATGCCCGAAGTACAATGGTTGTTGGTCACATTGACTGCGGGCGTCGGCGGTAGTTTGCTGTCGGTCGGTTCGGCGGCCGGTGTCGCGTTGATGGGTCAGGCGCGTGGCCATTATACCTTTTTCAGTCATTTGAAATGGACACCCGCGATTGCATTAGGCTATGCGGCCAGTATCGGCGCACATATGCTGATTAACGGTTGATCTATAGTTTCCCGTAGAGATGCAAGCTAACGCTTTTGTTTCACTTCGATATATTATACTCATCGTAGATCAAAATTCGGCACCGGGGGCCCGTCAAAGGACGCCGTGAATACATCCATGTAGGCTCTATGCCAGCATCCATGCTGGCAAAGCCTTTGCCGAGCACCCCGGCGCCTCCTTAGGCACTGCCGAAATTTGAAGTGCGAAAGATATAAGTTCGCTACATTTGGTTTACGACTCTGCCGGAGTAAGCATTAAAAAAATCCGATGATCATAGCCTGAATCGCTCTTTCGTCGACACCCTTGACGCCGTATTTGTTATACCAGTGAGAATATTCGGTGCCGATGTAAATCGTGTCTTTTTTCCAACCGGCCAAATTGCCGATGTCGACCAATAATTGCGGCTGCGCTAGAATATTGAAATTTCCGGACGTATTCGTATTGCCGGTTCTGAAATCGGTAAAACCCCGAAATTTAAAGTTCACACAGCCTATTGTGAAGGGTAGGCTCCAAACCGGCGTAAATTGAAAGCCGTAACGGTGGCTAACATCGTCGGCTTTATAGACGGTCACGTCGAATTGCAGATAATCGAATAGACTATTGGTTAGGTCGAAGCTCAAACCGAACATATAGGCTTTGAAGTGGTCTTGTTCCGGTAGATTGCTGATGTTGAGGCCTAACGCCAATGAAATATCCTTGACTGGACCTAGTGTTAGATTGAGCCCGGTTACTTTATTCCAGCTTAAATAGGTGTAGACCTCGGCATAGACTTCGGTACCGACATCGTGGCGGGGCATGACGTCGACAAAGAAAAAATTGGTACCGTATTGCCAGCCATGGGCATGTTCGACCGTGACCGTCGTTCGCTTCGGCTGGCCGAATTCGAAATCTCCTCCATACAACAGTTGAACGTTACTCGCGGTCCAGTCGACCGCGTGAACGGGCAAGGCGCAGCAAATCAGCAGGGCAGGTAGGTAACCAACCGGTTTTTTCATGCTAGGATTTCGCGATAAATAACGTCCTGGAGCTATGAGCTTTGTTGAGGGTTCGGTAACTCGCTTGACAGGACGCCGTGAATACGTCCATGTAGGTTTGACGGCGGCTTTCCTTGCCGCCGACATCTGCCAATCGAGCAACCGAACTCTCCATAAAATAGGGAAGTTATTTACGGTCAAATCCTTATTTCCAAATGCTGATGATATTCGTGAAATCATCGGTCCAGGGCCGCATGTCAAAATACAACGGCATTTTTTCCCAGTTTCCGAGTCGACTGGCGATGAGCGGGGTCAATAGCTTCTCGTCTTTCGCCATCACGACCCAATCTGTGGCCGTGACCAATGGTGTTGAGCCGTCCGTTTTAAATTCTTGGATCAATGCGGCTAATTGCATTTGTTTGGCATGGTCGGCCAGCACTTTTTTCAATGCCAAATGGCGGTTGGTGATATGAAACGCCAAAATACCATTCGGTTTGAGTTTTTCGAAATACAAATCGAGGGCTTCACGCGTCAACAGGTGGGTCGGTACGGCATCCGAGCTGAATGCATCCATGATCAACAAATCGAATTTACGGTCCGGTTCTTCCGCCAACGATAGCCGAGCATCGCCGATGCTGTGAGTCACATTGCGACCGCAACGTTTCAGGTAGGTGAAATAGTCCGGGTTTTCGGCAATTTCGACGACCAAAGGGTCGATCTCGTAAAAAGTCCATCGTTGATTGTCCTTGGCATAACAGGCCAACGCGCCGGCACCTAGGCCGACCGCGCCGATAACCCAATCGCCGTTTTGCTCGTCATAACTTTTAAATAACTGACCCATCGGTCCGGGGCGGCTGTAATAGGTCAACGGAACAGTTTCCAAATGGGCTGCCAAGCGTTGCGCTCCGTGCTTGGTCGTGCCATGAAACAGCTCGTGGTATTTTTCCGGACGGTTTTGTTCATCGAGTAAAACATTTTCACGCACAGACAGTACGCCAAAAAAGGTTCGATCCTGAAAAATCGTGTTGGACACCAAACCATGTAGGCCCTGCGTGAAGAAGATTAATGTTCCCGCCAGCAAGGCCAAAGATAACGGCTGATTTCTGAACGCATAAGTCAGGCCGGCCAATAGAATCAAGCCCGTGCCGATCGTGTCTAGATATTGCGGCAGGTCGTCGATCGTTAAATAAATGATCAATCCGCAGGCAATCACGATGGCCGGAAAAACGGCTTGCATAGTCCAGCGGTAACCGGTCGAGATATCCAGTCCGGGGCGCAGCAGTAATGCCGCAATGATCATGATTGGATATTCGTAAACCGCATTGAAAACGAATGGCGCGACAAAGGTGTTGAACATGCCCCCGAGCATGCCGGCGAACGACATGATCAAATAAAAGTCGGTTAAATGCCGCGTGTGGGGGCGTAGTCTGGCTAGTTCGCCGTGACAAACCATGATGGCTAGAAAAAAAGCGGTTGAATGTAGTACCAGATCGAGCCAATAGGGCAAGATTGCCGGATTGATGAACGAATAAGCGATAAACGGTAGCAATATTACCGGCTGCAGTGCCGTCATGATCGGATGTGTTTTTAGGTTCCATTTCGAAAACACGATGATGAAAGACAGCAAATAGAGCGTTAGCGGAATGATCCACAGCAACGGCACCGATGCGATATCGGTGCTGATAAAGTTAGTTAAGCCCAAAAGTAAGCTCGACGGCACGAAGGCCAAAGCTAGCCAATGTAGGCGGGTTTTGTTGTCGAGCTCAGGGGACAGCAGGATGTCTTCCTGTGCCGATGCGTCCGTTCGCGGCGTGTTTTGCCACAAGCTCCACCCGCAACCGACAATCATCAAACATAAGACTGCATAGCCGCCGCTCCAAGCGATTTGTTGCAAAGCCAATCCGATATTCGGTTCGATCACAAATGGGTAGCTTAATAAGGCTAACAGGCTTCCGGCATTGCTTGCGGCATAAAGATAATAAGGGTCGTGACTGGTGTGGTGGCCGACTTGCGCGAACCATTTTTGCAATAGAGGCGCTGTGGCCGAAACGACAAAGAAGGGCAGGCCGATCGCCAGGAAAAGTGTGCCAAGCAGCCATAACGTCGGGTTGGTCTCGGTTGGAGGCGATAGATTATCCGGCAAAGCGACCGGCAATATCAACAGACTGATGAATAGGACGGCGGCATGGATCTGAAGCTGTCGCCGAGTGTCTTGGCGTGTCGATAAAAAATGCGCATACATATAACCTAGAAATAGTATGCTTTGATAAAACACCATGCAGGTATTCCAAACCGCGGGCGTGCCGCCCAATTTAGGTAAAATCAGCTTGCCGAACATCGGTTGTAGGCTAAACATCAGTGTGGCGCTGGTGAATAGCGTCGCGGCGAAAAGTAGAATGAGCGAGAATCTGCGGTCTTGTAAGGAGAGTGACGGGGTGTTCATTATTATTATCGGCTGTAAGAGTATGCTGTTTCGAGTGCGCTATGATAAAGCATTTTTAATGGTATTTGGGTGTTGGTCTTTGAAATGGAGGTGGTTTGCCGGCCCGATGTATGCCTTGATCAACAGCGCCAATATACGCCCCTTTGCTAACCAAATCTCGGCAACGATAGATATGTCAATTCCGAAATTTGAAGTGTGGATAGGTATATATACTTCGCGCGGTCACATTTGCGGCTTTCTGACGCGCTCTTTTGTCCGAGAGCGGCGTTACCTACATGGATGTAGGTAAGGGGCGTGAGCAGGAGCGGTAGCTTTGCGAAAACAGTTACATAGCTTGCTATGCGCCTGTTTTCGCGCCTTGCTCTCGAACAAAATAGCCTTGCCATAAAATCCGCAAACATGACCGTGCGAAGTATAATTTAGTCGTTTTTATCAAGAAACCATGACAAACTTTTGAGAAAGTTTTCTGCGTCGGCTGCTGGTAGGGGCTTGCTGAAATAGAATCCTTGCACGTTATCGCAGTGGTTTGCTTTGAGAAAATCTAATTGATTTTCACTTTCTACTCCTTCCGCCGTAACAGCTTTACCATGAGCGTGCGCTTTATTGATGATCGATATAACGCTGTCCGCATTTTCGATATTCATAGGTAGAGTGCGCATGAGTGCTCGATCAATTTTGATGGTTTGCGCCGGAAGAGAATCGAGCCGCTCCAAAATAGGCGAGTCGGAATTGATATCGTCTATGGCAACCGAAAGGCCCGCAGCATTTAGTCGATGAAGGATGTTAATGGCATGATCGATATCTTGCATGATCGTGCTCTCTTTAATCTCAATTTCCAGCCAATTCGGAGTTGCTCCGAGGTTATCGATATCGCGTAGGATTCTTTCTACCAAGTTCTGTTGTTGAATTTGATTGAGCGAAAGATTAATGCTTATTTTGGCGGGTCTGAGGTTCATCTTTTCCCAAGCCAGTGCCTGACTACAGACCTGTCTGACCACCCAGTCGGTAATTTTATCGATTAAGCCAGATTTTTCGGCGATCGGTAAAAATTCCGAAGGCGACAAGATGCCTTGTTCGGGGTGATACCAGCGGACTAAACTCTCGAAACCGATAATGCCGCTGTTGATTAATGCATGTCGACTCTGATAATAAATCAAAAAGTGACCGTTCATGCCTGGATTTTGAGTATTTTCCAACGAACTTGCTGAGGTTGTCCGGCTTATTCGCAGGCAATGATTAACGGTTTTCGCCAAGTCTTCGGTCAGTTGTTCGGAGCTTATGAAAGCCGGTTGCATGTCCTCGGAATAAAAAGCATAACCCAATTTTTCTTTCTTGGCGTGATACATCGCGGTATCGGCATGACTGATTAGGCTATCGCCGTCGGTGCCGTTGTCCGGATATACAGAGATACCGATACTGCTGCCGACGGTCAGCATTTGTTCGCCGATGTAATAAGGCTGTTGCAAGACTTTAATGAGCTTTTCAGCGACCGATACGGCGGCTTGAGCGTCGGAATCGGGCAGGAGTATGATGAATTCATCTCCGCCCATGCGGGCCGCAATATCGGAATCGCGTATTACTGACAGTATTTTTTGCGCCGTTTCCTTAAGAACTTCGTCTCCTGCAACATGGCCGAGTGTGTCATTGATCGATTTAAACTTATCTAGGTCAAGATAAAACAACGTAATCGAAGCTTTGTTCCGGTGCGCAAGATTGATCGCTTGTTGTAAGCGATCGGCGAATAAGCGCCGGTTGGCCAAACCGGTCAGTTCGTCATAATAAGACAGCGATGTGAGCAATTCATGCGTTTCTTTACGATCGGTAATATCGTGTGCAATGCCATCGACGCCTATGCATTGGCCGTTTTGGTCGAATACGGGCGAGTCCATGACTTCAAGCCAATGAATATAACCGTTGTTATCATAAACCTCGACTTCGTAAGGCGGTTGAGGCATGCCTTTTAAGCATAAATCCGTGTTTTTATCGATATTTAAATTAGCGGGGTTGTCGGTCAGGAAATCGCGGTGATTGGCGATAAACTCTTCCGTACTGTAGCCGAGTATATTACTGACCGAAGGGCTCACATAAGTCAGTAATCCCGAAGGGTCTTGACGATAGAAAAAATATTCATGGCGCAGATTCTCGACTAAGCTACGGTATTTTTGTTCGCTGGCTTTAAGTTCGGCAGTCCGTTGCTCGACTAAGTTTTCCAGTTCGTTTTGTAGATTGACTAACTGTTGATTGGCGAGCAACACTTCATCCTTGGATTGTTCGATACGGCGATTTTGTCTCCGGACTTGAACAATCCAAAGCAACATGATGAGTAGCACGAATGCGAATGCAACGATAATCTTTCCGATCAGCACATAGTCGGTGACTACGGTTTCAACCTTGGGTACCCATTTTTCGAAGATCGCCTGTTTTTCATCGGAGCTGAGCGAGTCGAGCCCTTTTTGTAATATCGAAGCCAATTCCGGCCAATCTTTACGTATCGCAATACTTTCGTTTGCGCTGTTGTGATCATAGAACGCCGCTATATTAAGATCATTGAGTTGGTGTTTATCGATTAAAAAATGACCTGTTCCGGTAAAAGTGATTGCGGCATCCGCTTGTCGGTTAGCAACCGCTTTAAGTCCTTCGAGGAAAGATTCGACCGCATGTATTTTGATCGAAGGAAATTCTTCGCGAACTCGGTCGACATATTGATAATTGTCGACTAAGGCGATTTTTTTGCCGGCGATATCGGTGCGGCGCTTGATGGTGAAATTGTCTTTTCGGGCAATGATGACTAGCGATTTGTTGAGATAGGGTTGAGTAAAGAAAAACCATGTACGACGCTCCGGTCTATTAACCATCGTTGCCACGACATCGGTTTTTCTTGCGACAGCTGCTTCGTAAATTCGGTTCCATTCGGTGTGTGGATAAATTTCGAAGTCAATGCCTAGTCGCCGGCTTAGTAGGCTAATGATTTCAACGGCGACACCTTCGACAATGCCTTCATCATTGACAAAGCTAAATGGAGGAAAGTCTCCGTCGAAAGCGATTCGGATTTTTTTATGCTTTTCCAGCCACTTCTGTTCTTCTGGATTCAAAGTTATAGTGCTTACCGGAACCGATGCTGAGGCCGAGTCGATCGTTAAATCAGCGGCAACCGACGGCATCGATAAAAAAAGTAAAATAAATGGGATAATCAGTTGCACAATGAGATTCATGAATGAGTAAGAGTACGGAAAGCGTTTTACGCCCGTAATTTGTAATAAATTATAGATGGTTTTGTATTGAGTATGGGCAAGTTTTAGGCAGTTCGGTTCCCGGGAGCCTATTCTTAACATTTATAGGTCGTAAGTTATTGAAAAAATAATCGGAATGGCGATTCAGGATTCAGTTGGGCATTATTTATAATACTGTTGTTTCAATCATATCCTGCGAGAGCCTTATTGAGTCCAGGCTATCCCGCCGCGATTTGCAATAGAAATCCTTTATATAATTTAAAAATCATTCAAATCGGCAAGTCATTGATTGCTCAACATGGACCATGGACAATCTCGGATTTGATTGCTACGCTTAATAGCACATTTCATGAAGCAATCGAACACACCCTATGCTTACATCCAATCGTATTCTGATTGTCGATGACGTCATCGATAACATTCGTGTCGCCATGAACTTTTTAAAGGAAGACAATTACGATCTCTCGTTTGCCGGCAGCGGAGAGGAAGCGTTGCGACTCATTCGAGATAATCCTGCGCCGTTCGATTTGATTCTGTTGGATATTATGATGCCGGGCATGGAAGGCTTTGAAGTCTGCCGAATTTTAAAAACTAATCCGCGCTATCAGGATGTGCCGATTATTTTTTTGACCGCCCGTGTCGATGTCGATTCAGTAGCGAAAGGCTTTTCTGTCGGCGGCGTCGACTATATAACCAAGCCTTTTCATGCCGATGAATTATTGGCGCGCGTCAAGACGCATATCGACTTGTTTCATGCAAAAAAATTACTGCATGAACATAATATCGCATTGGAAGCGAAAGTCGCTTATGAGCGAGTCCGCTTACTTACGGAGTTGGAAGAAAATCAAAAAGAGATGATCTTTATGCTGACCGAATTGATGGAGTCGACTTCGGATGAAACGGGAAAACATATCAAGCGTTTGTCCGAGATTTCAGCATTGTTGGCTAAATATCATAAAAGCCTCTCCGTTCACGATATGGATATGTTGTATCATGCCTCCCCGATGCATGATATCGGCAAGATGATGATACCCAGGGAAATATTGAATAAGCCGGGACGATTGACCGAGGAGGAATTTAATGTCATCAAGTCGCATACCACCAACGGTTATCAATTACTATGCCGTTCGGATCGAAGAATCATTAAATCCGCTGCCGTCATCGCTCACGAACATCATGAGAAATGGGACGGTAGCGGATATCCGCGCGGATTGAAGGGTAACGATATTCATATTTACGGCCGAATCGTCGCATTAGCCGATGTGTTCGATGCGTTGACTCATTCACGATGTTATAAAGCCGTTTGGAGTCGCGATCGGGTTGTCGATTACATTGAGGGACATCGCGAAACGCAGTTCGACCCGGAATTGGTCGATATTTTCCTGGATCATGTCGATGAGTTTTTTGCAATCGCCGATTTAAAGTGAGTGCCGGTTCAATGCCGCCGATGGTTGTAAAAACCGCTATTGTCATTCTGTTGTGCTTTTTTTATCTATTCTTAAGCAGTGCGCGCGTAGCAGCAGACGAATCGGCGCTAGACTCGGTCAGCATTCAATTACGTTGGGAACATGGCTTTCAGTTTGCCGGCTACTATGCGGCTATCGAGAAAGGTTTTTACCGGGACGAGGGACTCGAAGTTCAGTTAAAGGAAATCGATTATTCGAAAGACTTCGTCAAGCAAGTCCTTGCCGGAGAATCGGAATACGGCGTAACCGATAGCACTTTGCTGATCTATCATTTACAGGGCGAACCTGTCGTTCTGATCAATCAATTCTTTCAACATTCTCCGCTAGTATTTATAGCACGCCGCGAATCGGGCATCGTCAGTCCTTATGAAATGATCGGCAAAAAAGTCGCGCTCGACTTATCCAGTCGCGGCGATGCGGCGCTGAATGCGTTGCTGCTAAAAACCCTCGGCGATCTCAATAAAGTTCAACGTTTCAAGGCCAACGGCGATTCCTATCGGGATTTACGCGACGGCAAGATCGATGTCGTTACCGCCTACGCGACTTCGCAGCCTTTTCTTTTGAAAGAGCAAGGAATTGAAGTTAATGTCATCAATCCGCAAAATTACGGAATTGATTATTATGGAGACAATTTATTTACCACCCGCGATGAAATCATCGAGCATCCCGCGCGAGTCGAAAAAATCAGCCGGGCGACGCTCAAAGGTTGGCAGTATGCGCTCGATCACCCGGAAGAAATCATCGAGCTGATTATCGCTCGTTATAACCCTAAGCTTTCCCGCGATTATCTGGACTACGAAGCGCGTATGACTCGGCAGATGATTATTCCGGAGTTGATACAGTTGGGCTCGGTCGATCCTAAGCGTTATCGTTTGACGGCCGAGGATTATCAACGTTTGGGGTTTGTCGAGCACAGTCGCATCGGGGATGACTTTTTTTTTCGCTTGCCGGATGCCGAGACCGGTCCGGTATTGGCTTTTTCGGCTAAAGAGCGAGCTTGGATAAAACGCAACCCGGTAGTCCATTACGGTGGAGAGCGGGATTGGGCGCCTTATGATTTTGTCGATCGCAACGATGCTCATACCGGCTTGAGTCGGGATATGTTGCAATTGATCGGGCAATATACAGGTCTGACTTTCGAAGCCGAGATCGATGATTGGAGTAATCTTCTGCAAAAGATCCGGCAACGCGAAATCGACTTATTACCTTCGCTTTATTATTCCGAGGAACGAGCGGGGGATATGCTTTTTACCGAACCATACCAATGGATGCTAGATTATTTTTTTATTCATGAAGATGTTCAAGCCAAGTCCTTGGCGGATTTAGCCGGCAAAACGATCGCGATACCGAAAGGTTTTTTGCATGATAAAACCATAAAAAAAATGTTCCCGGAGCTGAATATTCTCGAAGCCGAGGATCTAATGGGAGCTTTGCAAAGCGTTATTGAGAGAAAAGCGGATTTACTGGTCGATGCGCATTCGGTTATCACCTATTGGCTGAAACGCAATGCGATCACAACGATCCGTCCGTTTAAGGTATTGCCTCCCGGCGAGGCTCAGCAATTGCACATGGCGGTTCGTACGGATTTGCCGGAATTGCATTCGATCTTGAACAAAGCGCTTGCGGCGATTCCCGAACAGGAAAAACAAGAATTGCAGGACCAATGGTTCGGCCCCAGGTTTAAGGGGCGAACGGTCGCTATGACGTCTGCCGAGCAAAAATGGTTGGCCGAGCATCCGGTCATTCGAATTGCCGCTCAGAGAAATAAGTTACCTTATGAAAGCGTCGATCGCCAGGGTCGATATATCGGTATGGCGGCCGATTATTTGGCATGGATCGCCAAAATACTCCGTATCGAATTGGACATTATTCCGGTTGAATCGTGGCGCGAAGCCAAACAAAAAATCGAACTCGGCGAAGTCGATATCATGTTTGAAGCGCTTGATAGTCTAGACGATAAACGCTTGGTTCTCACCGAGTCCTTTTTCAGTAGTCCGGTTGTGATCGTGATGAGCGACCGCGAATCCTATGTCGATAGTATCCGGCAAATTCGGCATCGCCGATTGGCGATCGTCAAGAGCTATGCTTATGCATCGACTATTGCTGCCCAATATCCGGAAATCGATTTTCACTATGTGGATTCGGTCGCCGAAGGTTTGACTGAGGTTTCGACAGGCAGTGTAGATGCATTGCTTTGCACGCTGGCGGCAGCCGGCTATCAAATTGCAGACCAAGGCATCCATAATATTCGGATCGTCGGTAAAACCGAATTTACCAGCGATCTTGGGTTCGCCATTGCACAGAAACAAGCGCAATTGGCACCGCTTTTAAATCGTGCCTTGCATACGATCGGACCAAGCGAACAGCAGAAAATACACGATAGTTGGGCAAACAATATTGCCGAGAAAATCGATTATCGGTTGATCTCTTGGATCGTTGGGGGCTTTTTACTGATATTGGCGTTCGTGTTTTTTTGGAACCGGCGTTTGGCCGACGAAGTAGTCCGGCGTAAGCAGAGCGAGCAAGAAGCCGCATTACTGAACGAACGGCTAACGCTTGCGGCCGGAATCGCATCAATCGGCGTTTGGGAGTTGAATTTGACCGGAGAGCCCTATTTGCTGTTCGACGATAGGATGTTCGACATATGCGGTCTACCCAAACAACCGAGTCTTGCCTTTGTCGAATGGATAGAACTTATCCATCCGGAAGACCGGTCGCTGATTCAAGGCGTGATCAGTCAGTTACAACAGTGCGATGATCAAGCTCATAACGAATATCGGATCATTCGTCCGGACGGTATGGTTCGCACACTCTACAGCGGCAGCCGGATTATTGGCAACGAAAATAAACCGGGGAAAATCATTGGCGTGAGTTGGGATATCAGCGAGCGAAAAAATGCTGAAATCGCGCTGGCCAACGCCAAGGAACAGGCGGAGTCGGCAAATCAAGCCAAGTCTCGGTTTCTTGCGAACATGAGCCATGAAATTAGAACGCCGATGAATGCGATTATCGGTTTCACCGAATTGCTCGACGAGCAAATCAAGGAACCCCATCTCAAATCTTTCGTGAAAACGATCAAAGCCGCCGGACAAAGCCTGCTGGCATTGATTAACGATATTCTGGATTTATCGAAAATCGAAGCCGGTAAACTCAGTATCGAAAAGCAAGCTTGCAATCCGCATGAATTATTTGCCGAACTGGGCGGAATTTTTACGATGAAAATGCGGGAAAAAAATTTGGCATTGATTTTAAATGTCGACCCCGCCATTCCGAACAGCTTGGTGCTCGACGCCACGCGTTTGCGTCAAGTGCTATTCAACTTAATCGGCAATGCCGTGAAATTTACCGATCAGGGTCATATTCGTTTGATTGCGCGTACCGCTAATGAAGACGAGATTCGTAGTCGATTGGATTTATGTATCGACGTCGAGGATACCGGTATCGGTATTTCACAGGAACATCAACAAGTTATTTTTCAAGAATTCGAGCAATCGGAAGGGCAGGATATTCGTAAATACGGCGGTACCGGTTTAGGGCTTGCGATTAGCCGTCGTTTGGTCGAAATGATGGGTGGCGAGATTGCTGTGAGTAGCCGTTTGGGCGAAGGCTCTACTTTTACCGTCAGACTTTACAATGTCGATATCGCGTCCATCGACGAATCCGAACCAATGCCAATCGGGACGAGTCATCAAAAAATCCGGTTTCACCCGGCAACGGTTTTGGTCGTCGACGATATCGAAAATAATCGGCGTTTATTGCAGGAGAATTTTTCCGGAACGGCTTTGACTGTTTTGACGGCTGAAAACGGGAGGGATGCCGTCGAAGCGGTTAAACGGCAGACTGTCGATTTGATATTGATGGACATTCGTATGCCGGTGATGAGCGGTTATGAGGCGGCCGAGATAATAAAATCGGTTAGCGATACGCCGATTATCGCGTTGACCGCGTCGGTCATGAAAGACGAATACGACCGGGTAAAAACCGCGCACTTCGACGCTTATCTGAGAAAACCGGTGTTGAAAGCCAACTTGATTGAAGAGCTGGCCAAATTTTTACCGTTCGATAGGGATGAGGAGTATCAAGCTGATCCGGTTCAAGTGCTATTGACTGAAGATCAGCGGGCGATTTTGCCTGAAGTGTTGGCGGCCTTGGAAAAATTGAATCCGCAATGCGAGCAGGCGGCCTCTAATAATAATATTTCGGCAATGAAAGCATTTGCCGAAAACGTGTCGGCAATCGGCGAGCGTCACCGGTTTACCCCAGTCCTTGACTATGCTGAACGTCTCGAACGGCATATCGATAGTTTCGATATTGTCGAAATTAAGCAAGGTTTGAATGAGTTCTCGGCTTTACTTGAGCAATTGCGGGATTCGTAGGGCATTGCACTTGTTAGTTGAATCCGCGTTTCAAATCCGCGAACTTTCACAGTAACGTTCATGAAGGCCTAGCCATCGTCCCGGTAAATGAAAGCTCTCTGGGGTGGGGAGGGTGCGGTCACTCGCCCGACAGGACGCCGTGAACCCAGCACCTAAATCCAGCACCTAAATTCCATAGGTCTTTGGCAATGATTCAAAATCATGGCTTATTTAGGTGCTGGATGAATTATCCAAGATAGTTTACCAAAGCCAATGAGCTATGGAATTTAGGTGCTGGGTGAATACGTCCATCTAGGCTCGACGGCGGCTCCCTGCCGCCGACGCCTGTCGATCGAGCAACCGCCCCCCTCTTCGGAACCGGCATTGTGTTGAATATCGAAAAACTAGATTAACCCGACCTACGCGCTGAGCATGGAAGAGGGTACGATTACTCGCTTGACAGGACGCCGTAAATACGTCCATGTAGGCTTGACGGCGGCTTTCCCTGCCGCCGACACCTGTCAAGCGAGCAACCGTACCCTCCTTTCAACAATCCGCTCAATATTGAAAAAAACAAGTTATTTAGAGCTATATCCTTTGGTTTCTGCTGGCTTTGAGTTCAAATGGGTATCAACTATTAACGCGAACATAGTTTAGAAAAAGCATTTCACTATGAAGAATAAGAAGTTAATTCAATAATTTGTTATTCATTTGTATAGAGCTTTCGCTCGCCAATAAGGTTAGCGAGAATTGATTGAAATCCTTAATGAACTTCATGAGCTTCATGGTTAAACTGCCGAATTTAGAATCAACGGTTTTGGACGTCATCGTCGACTTTGAAAAAAGCCATGGCTTGCTGGAGTTCCTCGGCATTGCCGGAAAGTTCTTCGGCCGTCGCTGCAAGCTGTTCGGAAGCGGCGGCATTTTGTTGGGTGGCCTTGTCCAGTTGAGTCATCGCTTCGTTGATTTGGGCCAAGCCCGATGCTTGTTCGTTACTGGCGGATGTGATTTCTTCGATCAAGGTTGCGGTTTTGCCGATATCCGGAACGATTTGTTGTAGCAATTGTCCGGCTTGGTTGGCGATATCGACACTGTCGATGGCCAGTTCCCCGATTTGTTCCGCGGCTTTGCGGCTATTTTCGGCGAGATTGCGAACTTCCGATGCGACGACCGAAAAGCCGCGCCCGTGTTCGCCGGCGCGAGCCGCTTCGATCGCGGCATTCAGCGAAAGCAAATTGGTCTTTCTGGCAATGTCTTCGATAATCTCGATTTTATCGGCAATTTCGCGCATTGCCTGCACGGTTCGTGTTACTGCATCGCCGCCTTGTTGCGCTTCCGCTGCCGTTCCTGTCGCGATTTTGCTGGTTGCAACAGCATTTTCGCTATTGTGCTGCACCGATGCGGTCAGCTGTTCCAAGCTGGAGGTCGTTTCCTCCAGTCCCGAGGCTTGTTCGGTGGCGCTTTGGCTAAGGCTCTGCGAGGTCGCGCTAACTTCATTCGCGGCACTGGTCAAATAATCCGCACGGTTTCTTACTTCCTCAACCGTTTGCTTAAGGTTGTTGATCATTTCCGCCATCGATGCATATAAGCTTTCCTGATCGCCGGGTTTGACATCTAATGTCATCGTCAAGTCGCCAAAGGCCATACGTTTCGAGATCGCCGCCAGTTCTGTCGGTTCGCCACCGAGTTGTTTAAGAATGTATCTGACGATGACCGTGGCCAGAGTGATACCCGCCAAAATCGCAATAATTGTAATGACAGTCAAAACGAAACGAGCTTGAGTGCTGTCGTTTTCCATGGCTTGTTGAATAGCGGCTGCCGAAGCATTGACGATGTCGCGCATTTGCCCAAGATAATGCTGCACGCTTTGGAGATTGGGCACTGTTTCGTTTTTATATAGCGCGCTGGTTTGTTGAGTGTCGCTCAGGTCAGTGTTTCGGGTCGTGTTGACGCGTGCATCCCGGATTAATTTCGCCGATTCGTGCAAGAGTCGATGCGGTTCTTCGACATCGGCGAGTAGTGGTTTTAATTCCGGAAAGCGCGATTCGGCGTGCCGTCTTTCCTGACCGTAAAACCATTTTCCGAAGGCGCATTGCGTATGATCTAACTGTATATTCAAATCATGCGCATGATCGTCATAAACAAAGTCATTGAGTTGGGCCGCCCAATTTAGATGATCGACCTCGCGCTCGACCAAAGCGGTGCGCAGGTTATCGGCTTCGACGACATTTCGAGTTTCGCCGACGAGTGAAATAAGTCGTTGAATACCGATCCCGGATGTCAGCAATAACAGAACCAGGATGCCGGCGAAACCAAGTGAAATTTGCGTTCGGAGTTTCATGGAGGAGATTTGAAATTAAGTGTAAGTTTATTTAAATTTTAGCGCACAAAATTTTAAATGCTGCTATTTATTCTAAGGGTCGGCGTCCTTTGACGGGCACCCCGGGGCCGAATTTTGATCTACGAAGGGTATAACTTCTTCTTCATGATCTTCATGGTGAAATGCTTTTTCTAGGTTCATCGCTTAAAGTTTTCCCTGAAATCTGCCGAATCGTAACAAAATAACCGGCATGAGTAGTAGGTTGAGTAGCGTCGAGGATATCAAACCGCCGATGATGATTGCGGCCATCGGACCCATGATTTCGCGGCCCGGATTATCGCTATTCAATGCGATAGGCAGCATCGCAAGTGCGGTGACCAATGCGGTCATTAGAATCGACGGCAAGCGTTCTTCCGCACCTTGCATGGCTGTGGCGAAATCCCAGCTTTTCCCTTCGGATTGCACTAGATGCCGATAATGAGCGATCAACATAATGCTGTTTCGTACGGTGATGCCGAACAGCGTGATGAAACCGACCACCGAACCCACCGATAGTGTCGCGCCGGTCAAGAATACCGCCGCAACACCGCCGACCAGTGAAAACGGCAGATTCACGAGTGTCAATACGGTGTGGCGAAAGCTGCCGATCGCAATGTGGATAAGCATCAATACGCCCGCACCGGCCAACAGCGAATGCAATATCAATTCTTGACGGGCCTCGGCTTGTTCGATCGCGGCGCCAGTAAATTCCGGATACATATCGGCCGGAAATTGGATTTCGTCAAATACTCTTTGCTTCAATTCGGCGACGAACGATTCGTAATCCCGGTCGATAATATTTGCGGTAACGGTTTGTCGCCTTTGTGCTCCTTCATGCAGGATATTGTATCGCCCGGAGCTTTGCTCGATATCGGCGATTTGCCCGAGAGTCACGAGCGTGCCGTCCGGGGCGCGGATCGATAGTTTTTCGAGCGCTTCGGGCTTATTGCGGACATTGACATCGAGGGTAACGGCTATGTTGTTAATGCGGTTGCCTTCGAGTTGTTTGCCGATGATGCGGCCCTCATAGGCGCTTTGCACGGTGTTCATCATGTGCGCCGGACGCAGGCCCCAAAAGGCCAGTTTGTCCGATTGCAACCGGATTTCGAGTATCGGTGTGCCGGGCGGCGAACGGACCGTTACATCGGCCGCACCCGGAATCGATCGAAATAGTTGTGCGATTTCCTCTGCTTTAGTGTCGAGAGCGCCCAAATCATTGCCGTAAACATTGACCACAAGGGGCGACGTGTAGCCGGAGATGGTTTCGTCGACCCGTTCGGTCAAAAAGGTATTGGCTTCAAACACGATGCCCGGAACTCCGTCCAAAGTCTCGCGCATTCGGTTCAAGACTTGTTGTTGTTCCGGACCGGACATCGACGCCAGGCGGACTTCGTATTCGCTGTAATGACTGCCGTAGGTATCGGCTCCGCGCTCCGCGCGCCCTGCCCATTGCGAAACTGAAACGACGCCCGGAATTTGTAAAAATTGCTCGGTGATTTTCGTACCGATTCGGATCGATTCCTTCAGCGCCGTGCCGGGAATACTACTGGTATGCACGATATAATGACCTTCACGTAGCGGCGGTAGAAATCGGCTGTTCGTGAAAAACAATGCGGACAGGCCGGCGACACAGATCAGTACGGCAGCTGATATTGCCAGTTTAAAATGCCGACTAACGAAACCAAGCCAACGCCGGTAAACCGGTTTTAAAAATCGGATCAATGGAGGTTCTTTATCGGTTGTATGGGTTTTGCTCAATAACAGGAAGCACAGCGCCGGAGTCAGCGTCAATGCCGCTACTAGCGACATCAGTATCGTAAGAATATAGGATATGCCCAAGGGCGAAAACAGGCGTCCGGCAACACCGGTTAAGGACAACAGCGGCACGAAAACCAGTGCGACGATAAAGCTGGCATAGACCACCGAGCCTCTGACTTCCATCGAGGCGGAGTAGATGACTTCGGAAACCGGGCGCGGTGCTGCCGAAAGCTGATTTTCACGCAGCCGACGAAAGATATTTTCGGTATCGATGATCGCATCGTCGACGACTTCGCCGAGCGCAATGGCAAGTCCGCCTAAGACCATGATATTCAAATTGACGCCGAATTCGAGCAGCACTAGAACAGCGGCAATCAGCGATACCGGTATTGCCGTCGCGGCGATGAAGGCGGTCCGCATTTCGAATAAAAATAGATACAGCACGATCAACACGCATAGGCCGCCGATTAATAAATGTCCCGATAAGTTATGCAACGAGGTTTCGATGTAATCGGCGGGACGGAATAAGTTCGGATAAAAATCGATCGCTTGCTTGGCGAATAGGGTATTGAATTCGCTCAAGGCTTTTTCGACCTGTCTCGAAACGGTGAGCGTATTGGCGCCGTATTGGCCGATGACCATCATGACGATACCCGGATGACCCATGATTTGTGCGGCGCCGATCGGCGGTTCCGGGCCATAGCGAATATCGGCGACATCCCCGAGCGTGACACTTCGTCCTTGAGTATGCTTTACAATAATGTCTTGCAGTCGTTCCGGGCTGAGATTTTGGCCGGAAAGCTTGATGCTAAAACGCTGATTGTCGGTTTCGATGACCCCACCCCCTTGAAGGTTCGTCGATTCCGAGGCGGCTTGAACGACTTCATCGAGAGCCAAGCCGAAGCGCTGCAAACGGGCGGAGTCGACTTGAATTTGCAATTGCCGAATTTCACCGCCGAATATATTGACATCGGCAACGCCTGGGACCGCCATTAATCGCGGCACGATCGTCCAGTCGGCAAGGCTTCTCAGGGCCATTAGATCCTGCCGATCCGAATGCAGACCGATCGTTAAAACCGTTGCCGATGACGAAGACAAGGGTACGGCCAGAGGCGGGCCGATGCCCTGCGGCAGACGATTGGCGATACCGGCCAGGCGTTCGCCGACCATCTGCCGATTACTGTGGATATCGCTACTTTCTTCAAAAAGCGCGGTCACGACCGATAAGCCCTGTATCGATTCCGAGCGGACCGTTTTTAAGCCGATCAGCCCCGAAATTGAGCTTTCAATCGCTTGCGTAACGAGCGTTTCGATCTGCTCGGCGGAATAGCCGGGCGCTTCGGTTTGGATGACGACTTGTTTCGGCGAAAATTCCGGAAAAATGTCGAGGCCTGCCACGGCGAAACGATAAAAGCCGTAGACGAATAGCACTATTGCCGAGACGATCACGATGCCATATTGACGGATCGCAAAGCGTATTAAGGCGCTCAGCATTTTATACCCATCGTAGATCAAAATTTGGCACCGGGGGCCCGTCAAAGGATGCCGTGAACCCAGCACCCCGATGCCTCCTTAGGCACTGCCGAAATTTGAGCTGCGAAAGGTGTAAAACAGATTTCCCGCCGCCCTGCGTTTCGGTGTTCGGCAAATCAATCATCATCATCTTCATCGGGAATTTGGCTTTTGAATTCCTCCGAAAGCAGCATTTGCGCACCGCTTACGACTAAGTCCTGACTCGGATGCAAACCGTCCGTGACGAAATAGCCGGCATCCGTGTCGATAAATTCGGTAATGGTCAGTCGCTGAAAATGTTCCGGTGTTGTTTTGACGTAAACGAAAGCTTGACCGAGATGGCGAATGACGGATGATACCGGAATTAACACGCCGACTTCGGCGGTTTCGCGTAACGGAATGAAGGCGGCGATGCGCATACCGGTTCGAATGTTGCCGTTTTCGGTTTCGAAAAAATAACTTTCGCCTTGGGTCAGTGGGTCGGTTTGCGGTGCTGACGATATAAAACGCGCCGGTTCGGTTCGGTTTCGGTCGCCGTAGCGCGAGACCTGGATTTCGTCGAGCGTACCGACCGGTTTATTATTAGGCGGCAACGAGATATGCAATAAATTTTTTTGTCCGGAAAGATAGGGGCGTAAGGTGTCGGTATTGGCATCAAGAAACAATTCGGCAATCACTTGGCCCCAATTGAGTACCGCCTCATTGCGAACGGTTTCGATTTGTAGACGACTGCCTTGAGTTATCGCTTGTTCCGATTGCCATTGCGACTGTTGTTCTTGAAGACTGCGCCCGGAAACGGCGCCGCCACGGTGTAAAAGCCGAGTTCGGTCGATCGATTGTTGAGCCAGCGTCAGTCGAGACTTGGCGCTCTCATGCCCGCTGAGTGCGGCGAGGTAACGGTTTCTCAACTCCAGTAGCGGTTGTAACGCAACCACATTGCCGTACGCGGTCAGTTCTGGACGATACCGATAAGGTTTGAGTTTGATTGTTTTCAGGCCGGAGCGAATTTGGGTGGTCGAGTCTATGTTCAGAGTGCCTTCATTCCCGTAGTCGTCATCATCGGTTTCGGTTCGAACGAGAGCTGTTTCTTTATCTTGAGACGCCGCAAAAGCAATGCCATTAGCGCTTAGTGCAAGCGCTAGGCTAATCAAAGTCGGCCATTTCAATTCGCCTAACAAGGTTATAGGGCGACTGGCGAAGTTAATAAAGGAGAATTTCATGTACGGCATAAGCAAATTATATAGGGCCGGAAGGCGCGTAATCGAAATTATTTGTTGTTTTTATAATTGATCGCGTTATTCTTTACGGTTTGCGCCGTTAGGCATTTTTGAACGGAGGACTATCGATGAGCGATTTGCCGGAAAATTTAAAGTATGCAAAAACCCATGAATGGGCAAAACTGGAAAACGATAATGTGGTGCGCGTCGGTATTACCGAATTCGCGCAAGCCGAACTCGGCGATTTAGTTTTTATCGAATTGCCTAAAGTCGGGCGTGTCGTGAAAGGGGGCGAGCAATGCGCGGTCGTCGAGTCGGTCAAAACCGCTTCGGATTTATTCAGCCCCGTGTCCGGGGAAGTCGTTTCGGTTAATGAGGAGCTATCCGATGCGCCGGAGCAGGTTAACGACGATGCCTACGACGCTTGGCTGTTTTGTGTGAAGGCCGACAATCCGGCAGAATTGGATTCCTTGCTGGATGCTTCGGCCTATGGCCAATTAATCGCTGAATAAGCAGAAAGCGTTGTTTGACGCGTTATGGGGGGGGCGGTCATACGCTCAAGCTAAGCACAGGTCACCGCTGCTAAATCGTTACCGACCGCTTCCGGCGGGTCCAAGTAGCGTAGCCCGGATGGAGCGAAGCGCAATCCGGGTAGTTCGGGGCTACGCCATTCTCGTATTTCGCTACGCTGCATACGGGCTACATACTTGAATACCAACTTGAAAAAGAAAGGATGTGAGTTGGCCGGTACTTTGCTTGTAAGTGATACGTCCGCTTGTCATTTATCCACAAAATCTGTGGATAACTCTGTGGATAGCATCTTGAGAAGGTTCTCAACAATTTGACTTTGCAGGCGTTTTTACAAATCGAACAAGTATTGGTCGGAATATAATATCATTAATAAACAATGACTTATAAAAATTATCAAGCTTATTAAGACGCTGTAAAATCATTGTAATTAAAATGACAAAAGGCTTGTGTAATCTGGCGTTTTAATCTACCGAAACTTGTATCAAACTATGGCAAATCAAAACGCAAAAGGTTTTAAACGCATCGTAAACGCTTTTTTCTTTTCGCTGTCGGGCTTTAAGGCCACTTGGTTTCATGAAGAGGCGTTTAGGCAAGAGGTTTGGTTGTTTATAGTCACGACGCCGTTGGCCGTTTGGCTCGGCGAGACAAACATCGAGAAATTGCTGCTTATCGGCAGCATGGTCCTGGTTTTATTGGTGGAATTACTGAATTCGGCGGTTGAAGCGGTCGTGGACCGGGTCGGTTTCGAGCATCATGAACTATCCGGCCGGGCCAAGGACATCGGTTCGGCCGCTGTCATGCTTTCCTTGGTTTGGGCGGCGGCGACCTGGATATTGATTTTATTTTTGTAATTATTCAGCGTAAGTCATGTATGAGAAGGTGTCAGGCATTGATTTATAAGGCTGTCTGCAACAGGACGTTGCAGTCAGAGCTTACAGGGATGTATTCACGCGTCCTTAGAAATCAATGCCTGACACCAACCTACCGCATGCGCTGAATAATTACTTATTTTTTTAGGAGAAACAATGAGTGCATTAATCTGTGGTTCGATGGCTTACGATACCATCATGGTCTTTCATGATAATTTCAGGAATCATATCTTGCCGGAAAAAGTCCACATTCTTAATGTTTCGTTTTTGGTGCCGGTCATGCGCCGCGAATACGGCGGTTGTGCCGGTAATATCGCCTATAACCTCAACTTGCTTGGCGAAGATCCATTGATCATGGCGACGGTAGGGCACGATTTCGAACCGTATTCGCAGTGGTTGTCTCAATGCGGCTTGTCCAGCGATTTTATTCGTATTCTCGACGACAATTACACCGGTCAGGCTTATATCACGACCGACCAGGAAGACAATCAAATCACGGCGTTCCATCCCGGTGCGATGACTTTCTCGCATTTGAATTCGGTGCCGACCGACGGTTCGATCAGCATCGGCATCGTCTCACCGGACGGTAAGGAAGGCATGCAGCAGCATGCCGAGCAATTCGCCGAACAGGGCATTCCGTTCATATTCGACCCGGGCCAAGGCATGCCGATGTTCGACGCCGATGAACTACTGAAGTTTTTGGAACAGGCGAATTGGGTCACGCTAAACGATTACGAATCCGAAATGATGCAGCAGCGCACCGGATTGTCATTGGATGAAATCGCCGATAAAGTCGAGGCATTAATTGTTACCTTGGGCGGCAACGGCTCGAAAATATACGTCGGCGGCGAGTGTATCGAGATTCCGCCCGTTAAGCCTGCCGCGGTTGTCGATCCGACCGGTTGCGGCGATGCTTACCGAGCCGGACTCTTATACGGTTTGATGAACGATTTGGGTTGGCCGACGACCGGCAGGATCGCTTCGTTGATGGGCTCCATTAAAATTGAGCATCACGGCACGCAAAATCACAGCTTCGACATCGACGGCTTCAAAGAGCGTTACCGCGAGACTTTCGGGGCTGCGTTTTGAGTCTAAGCAATACCGAAAAACTGCTCGCGATTATGGCCCGCTTACGCTCGCCGGAATGCGGTTGCGCCTGGGACATCGAGCAGGACTTCTACAGCCTGATTCCGTACACGATCGAGGAGGCCTATGAGGTTGCCGATGCGATCGAGCGCGGCGACCTCGATGATCTTAGGCTCGAACTCGGCGACTTGTTGTTGCAGGTCGTCTTCCACTCTCGCATCGCCGAGGAGCGCGGATTGTTCGATTTCGAGCAAGTCGCCGGCGGCATTGCCGAAAAACTGATCCGGCGGCATCCGCATGTCTTCGGCGATGCGGTTTATAGCAGCGACGAAGAGCGCAAGCAGGCTTGGGAGCAAGCCAAACTCGAAGAGCGACAATCCAAGCGTTCTAACGAATTGCTGGACAGCGTCCTCGATGGCGTTCCAGCCAATTTACCGGCGTTGGTGCAATGCGAAAAAATCCAGAACCGCGCCGCCAGCCACGGCTTCGATTGGCCCGAAGTTTTGCCGGTGTTCGATAAAGTTACCGAAGAATTAGAGGAAGTCAGGGAGGCTTGGGAATCGGGCGATCAAGCCCATATTCAGGAAGAAGTCGGCGATTTGCTCCTGGTCGCGGTCAATCTGGCCCGGCATCTGAAAGTCAATCCCGAAATCGCGCTTCGCGAAAGTACGAAGAAGTTTTCGGGTCGTTTTCAATATATCGAAAAACACGTTCAAGAGTCCGGGCGGGAGCTTCGGGACTGCGAACTGACCGAACTCGATGCGTTGTGGGACCAAGCGAAACAGGCTTTGAAAAAGAAGTAGGTCGGGTTAGGCGTAAGCCGTAACCCGACATGCGGGTTGATTGATTCTCTATTCTCTGATTTCCAGGCAAAGAGCTTGGGGTTGAGTGAAATAGGCATTGTGTCGCTATCGCGACGCCAGTTTGACGTCGGTTCGCGGACCGACAGCCGCGATACTTTTCTTTGCTTGTCCAAAGAAAAGTATCCAAAAGAAAAGACACCCGGAGGCCGCTGCATCCTGCGCGCTGACGATTTTGCCGAGGGTTTTCGGAAGGGCTATCCCTAGCCCTCCGAAAACGAGCGGCATCCCTGCCGCTCCCCTAGCGGGCTGTTCTCGGCAAAATCGCCAGTGCTCGGCGCGGCCTAACGGGACCCAGGGGAGGGTGCTTTGAACCATATCAAATTCGCTACTTCCCAAGCTCTAGCTTGGGAAGTAAAAGCCGGAAGCTCTGGCTTCCCGAAACCTACTGGACCGATTGGGCTTTTCTCCGCTGTAATTGCTGCAAGCGAAAGAACATTAGCTTCTTTTTCACTTGTATCGCGAAGCTAGAGCTTCACGTATCTGTTTCCCAAGCTTGGAGCTTGGGAAATAGCAGATCACTTGAATTACTCATTGAGTGATCAACTTGGAAGGTATAACTAATTGAATATTCTCGCGTGTTTCGTGGACAAAATGTTATTCCATTAATGCCACTGATTTAATTTGTAGCCAGACCGCTTGGCCGGGTGCTATTTCAAGCATGTGCGCCGCGCGCTTGGTCAAGCGCGCAACCAAAACGCTTGGCCCGACTTTGACGCTGACCAAGGCCAATCCCGGATGTTCGTCGTCCGCGATAGCTTCCACCTCGCCGGGCAGTACATTCTGAATACTGGAATGTTCCCGATTGTCACAGGCCAGACTAATATCCCTCGCCAGCACTCTGACGCGGACGCGGCGGCCGAGCGCAATGCCTTTGTCCCGCGTCCACAGACTACCGCCCGGAAAATCCAATTTTGCCAAATGCCACTGTGGGTCGCGTTCCGCGACGACCGCGTCGAGCACGACGCCGGCCTCTTCGCCGAGACGTATCGGTAAATCGATTCGCGCCAGTGTTTCCTTGAGCGGTCCGTGAGTTACGACCTTGCCATTATTCATCACAACCAGATAATCGGCTAGCCGGGCGACTTCGTCCGGCGAATGGCTGACATAAACGATAGGGATATCGAATCGATCGCGAAGCTTTTCCAAATAAGGCAAAATCTCTTGCTTACGGGCCGAATCCAGGGCGCTGAGCGGTTCGTCCATCAACAGTAGTCGCGGATTGACCGCGAGCGCGCGGGCAATGCCGACGCGCTGTCTTTCGCCGCCGGACAGACGGTCCGGTTTCCGGTCCAATAAATGACCAATGCCGAAGAGGTCGATGATCGGATCGAGATCGGTTTGCCGGGTTTCTGGAATTCTTTTTCGGCCGTATTGCAGATTATTCAGCACACTCAGGTGCGGAAATAAACTCGCTTCTTGGAAAACATAACCGATCGGCCGTCGGTGCGTCGGCAGCCAGGTCTTGCCGTTCTGCCAAATTTCGTCTTTGAACGACAAGAATCCCTGGCCGGCGCGTTCCAGTCCTGCCATGCAGCGCAGTAGCGTGGTCTTGCCGGAACCGGATTGTCCGAACAACGCGCTGACGCCGCGTCCCGGCAATGTCAGGTCGATATCGAGCGAAAAGCCGGGCCAATTCAATAAAAATCGGGCTTGGATTTGGTCTTTCGTCATCGTTCAAGCCTTTTTCGCGCCGGGCCGCCAGGCGTAGACAGTCAGCAGGACCAAGAAAGAGAAAATCAGCATGACTGCGGCCAAACTGTGCGCTTCGCCGTATTCCAACGCTTCGACGTGATCGTAAATCTGCACCGACGCGACGCGGGTGATGCCTGGAATGTTGCCGCCTATCATCAGCACGACGCCGAATTCTCCGACCGTGTGCGCGAACGTCAGCACGCCGGCGGTCAGGAAACCGGGCAAGGCTAGCGGCAGCGCGACGGTAAAAAACGCGTTCAACGGCGAGGCGCGCAATGTCGCGGCTGCCTCTAGCGGTCGGTCGCCGATGGCTTCGAAGGCATTTTGCAGCGGTTGCACCATGAACGGCAGCGAATAGAACACCGAGGCCAATACCAAGCCTTCGAACGTGAAAGGCAACGGATCGATGCCCAGTGCGTTTGTCAATCGGCCGACCGGGCCGTTCGGTCCCATCGCCAGCAACAAATAAAAACCTAACACCGAAGGCGGCAAAACCAACGGCAGAGCAACGACGGCGCCGATCGGGCCTTTCCAGCGCGATTTCGTTCTTGCGAGCCACCAGGCGATAGGCGTACCGGCGACGAACAGAACCGCGGTCACGACCAGCGCCAGTTCGAGAGTCAGGATGACTGCTTGGAGGTCGCCGGTGCTCAATATCATTTGTCTTTCGTCGGTAACGTGAATCCGTAGCGGGTCATCACCTCGCGCGCCGGCTTGGAGTCGACATAGGCGGCGAAGCGTTCGGCCAGGATATTGTCCGCTGCCCGTTTGGTGATGATATAGCCTTGTGCGAGCGGTTCGTGCAGCGTGTCGGGGATCAAATAATGGCCGCCTTGCCCCGCCAGTTCGGGATTCAACGCCAGAGATAATGCGATGATGCCGATTCGGGCGTTGCCGGTTTGCACGAATTGCGCGGTATGCGCGATATTTTCTCCGTACACCAATTTCGGTTCCACGGCCGCCCAAATTCCCGTAGAGCGGAGCGCTTCCTCGGCCCTTTTGCCGTATGGCGCATGTTTCGGATTGGCGATGGCAATGCGGGTAATCGATGAGTCGGTCAGGTTTTTCAGTGTCAGTTTGGAGGCATCCATCTGCGCGCTCCATAAGACGATGCGGCCCACGGCATAAGGCTTGATTTCGGATGCCGCGAAACCGTTTTGCGCTAATTGTTTCGGAAATCCGATGTCAGCCGAAAAATACAAATCGTAGGGCGCGTCCTGCTGAATCTGGGTAAAAAACTTGCCCGACGAGCCGTAAACGATTTCGATCGTGTCGTCGGGATGCGCTTTCCGGAATTCGGCGGCGATTTCATCCAGCGCGAACTTCAGGTCGGACGCGGCCGCAATCACGATTTTTTCGGCATGAGCGAGCGAAGCCGCCAAACAACAGACGGTCAGTAGTAAAATTTGAATCGTTTTCATCAGTTTTTCTCCGGCGGTGATGGATCGGTAATCAGAAGCGAAACAGGCTTTGTACATAAAAATAATCGACGTCCTGGCCGTCGGGCGCATTCGGCGCGTCGCGCGCGAAACCGCCTTTGAACAGATGCGTCCAGCCGGTCTCGAAGTTCAGACTGCTATTGACGTTCCAGCGTGTCGACAGCTCGATCTGGTGGCCTAGATAGTCGCCCGATGCGCCGCTCGCATCGCGCAAGCCCGCTGCCGTCCAGGAGTCGCGGCTTTCGGCGAGCCAGAAAAAACGATGGCTGAAAAAAGCTTGAAGGTCGTCGCGCGGCGAAATATTGAGCCGGTAGCCGGGCGAATTCAGATTGCCGCGCGCGACGACGCCGTAGATGCCGGTCGGACTGTATTCGAAGCGCCGCGCGCCGAATAAGGTATCGAAGCGCTCGCTTTTGTCGTCGTTCGGATCGCTGTCGCCGCTCGCGTAATCGTAGTGCAGGGCGAGACGCGGCGACCACGGCATGTCAACGGTATAGCCGACCGAAACGTGCTGAAACCAGGCGGTATGATCCAAATCGCGTCCGTCGCCGGACTCGTTCGTCGCGCGGACCGTGCCGAATTGTCCGGCGGTTTCGAGTTGAAAATCGAACTCACCTCTGGCCGCCTTGCGGTACCAGCGCATGCCCGGCGTGAACAAGCGCCGGTTGCGTGTCGCATGATCGTTTTGATCGCCTTCGCTCAGATGATACAGATAGAGTTCGACATTGGTTTTCCAGCCTATGTCGTAAATCTCCAGAATGCCGCCGGAGAACCAGGTCTTGTACAATTCCTTATCCCACTCGTGGTTGCCGTCCAGCAGTTCCTGACGGTCGTTCGGATAGCGGCCGACCGGTATCGTCACGAAACCGTTGAATTGCCATTTGCCGTTGTCCTGGAAACGCAGCCGCGCGCCGGTGAAGGCATTGATCGTGTTGCGGAAGACATTGCGCGCGACCAGACGGCGGCTGCCGAAATTGAACGTCTGCCGGCCGAGAATCACTTCGGTGCCGATGTCGCTGTCGAGAAAATTCCGTTGCGCGAAGGCCAGATAGGCCTGCAGAAAATCGGCTTCGTTGGCATGGGTGTTGTTGATCGGCGATCCCGAATCGCTGCCGAATTGCCGAGAATCGAGAAATTCGACGCCGAAACGAAATACGTCGAAGCTCGCTTCCAGGCTCAGGCATGTTTCCAGCGGCATCTGCTGATCGCCTCCTTGCGCATGAGCTCTAAATTGCCCATCGAGGATTTCATAGCGAGTGCGCTGTTCGAGCGAAATCGAAAGCCAGTCGGGTAGGGTTAAGCCATCATGTAAGTTCCAGAGCGGTTTTTCATAACGCGGCCGATCCGCCAAACGGTCATTCATTTGACTCGAAAAGCAAGCAAACGGCGGTGCGGCGGGTCTCTTGGCGTTAGAATCGGCTAACGTAATCGGACTCGAAATCAAGCCGGCGACCGCCAACGTAATGCCGGGTATAGCTGTATCTGCCGAATATTCCGATGCTAATTGGGGAAGTGTTTTTTTGAACATCGCGTTAATTTTTACGGTCGGGTTGAAATTGTCGCATTTAATGAATCGTGTGGTCAAAAATGATATAACGCTAATTGTTAGGCGAATTCCATGCCAATTAATGAAAAAATGGGGCCGTGTCTTCTTATTTAGGAAGGCGATCCGCTAAATCGCATAATGCTTTGATTTCTTCGCTCGATGCGTCGTTGATCCGTTGTTCAAGCGAGGTATAGCGCTCCAAAAGATTTTCTCCCAACGGCGTCAAAAAGGTTCCGCCGCCTTCTTTACCTCCGCTCGCGGTGCTGACGACTGGGCGCCCAAATCCTTGATTGAGACTGTCGATCAACAGCCAGGCGCGTTTATAGGGCATTTTGAGAGTGCGAGCCGCCGCGGCTATCGAACCGGTTTGAGCGATCGCTCTGAGCAAATCGATTTTTCCGGGGCCGATGGCAATTCCCTTGCCTGTTCCGATATGGATACGCGGGCGGACTAAATGATGAGGATTGGATTCGTCGGATGTCATGCGCGCAAGCCTAGCAAAAACGGTTGATACAGTCACGCGTAGGAACTTACTATCCGGGCGTTGCAACGGCTATGAGTGTGCAAATCCGGCCCTTGATCTAATTTTATATTGAAATGCTCTGCACGACACCTAGCGAAAGGGCAATTCCGCTAGACGAGATGGCGATAGTAGTCGAAGCGCCAGGTGCCAATGCCCTGTTTAACGGCAATATCAGTTTGGTACCGAAGCTCTCCGCCATAGTGCAGCCGTTCGGAACATCGTGAGCGATGATTTTTGCGATCATCAAATTTTCTATTTGATCCAAACTAGTATGGTGGAATGCGTAGTTGACAAGCATGTTTTTGATCCTATCGTTATGTTGTTGTCTATATAATGAAAAGCATGAATTGAGCCATTTAAAACCACACCGGGAAATGTTGGCATGAAAAAACTCAACTACTTGATTGCGCTTGCCAGGATAGGTCATTTCGGACGCGCGGCGGAAGCCTGCCATATTTCCCAGCCGGCATTCAGTTCGGCGATTCAGCATTTGGAAGAGGAATTGGGCGTGACCCTGGTTCGGCGCGGCCAGCGCTTCATTGGCTTGACGCCAGCGGGTGAGAGAGTCTTGCTTCGTGCGCAACGCTTGGCGGCCGATTGGGAAAGTTTAAAGCAAGAGGCGGCCGCTTCCGCAGGGCAGTTGGCCGGGACATTGCGTATCGGCGTCATTCCGACGGCCTTGACGGCTTCTACATTTTTCACCCAGGCCTATCGAAAAGAATATCCCCGCATTCATTATAAGTTGTTCTCGCTGTCCGCAGAGATCATTTTTCGTAAACTCGATGCTTTCGAGCTCGATTTGGGTTTCACCTACCTTGGAGACCCGCGCCTGCAAGGTTTGCATATACTGCCATTGTATCGGGAAAATTATGTTTTGCTGGCGCGCCGGTCCTGGGAGGGCGCTAGGCTGTCATCGATGACCTGGCTCGATGTTGCTAAACTTCCGTTGTGCCTGCTCACGCCTAACATGCACAACCGGCAATTACTCGATGCCGTATTCCGAGACGCCGGAGCATCGCCGAACGTAGTCGTCGAGACCGACTCGGTGCTGACCTTGTACGCCCATGTGGTCGGTGCAGGATTGTTTACGATCCTGCCGCATAGCCTGTTAAGTACGATCGGAACAGGGCAAGAGCTGGTTGCGATGCCGCTGCATCCGCCTTCTTATCGTCAAATCGGCTTGATCGCGCCGCATCAAAAACAACCTTCACAAGTGCAAACAGCGGCATGGAAAATCGCTAAAACGCTTGAATTACAAAAACAATTCGATGACTTGATAAGCCGTTTCGATTGATCGATCCGAATAATCGATTGGCCTTCGGTGTGGGTAAAGGTCGACAATAATCGGGTGCTGGATGTGCGTTGATACGAGCGATGTGTATCTTCAATCGGCACGGATTATGCCAATTTACGTTATGTAGTCTTATACATAAAGGATGTAGAAAGTCGATTCCTTGGGTTTGTAATGATTGCTACAAAACTTTGGCGGTTGTCATGAATAAGACATTTGCCGGATCGGTGGTTGGCAATAGTTAAACATAATTATTTTGATGGGTGGGCTTATGCGAAAGTTAATCTTAGGGATGTCTATTGTGGCTTGGCCTCTAGCGACGACAGCAAATCCCGATATATTCAATTTGGGTGTGGTGGAAATAACGGCCGAGGCCGGGCAGGAAAAATTCAGCGGTAAGGAAACCATCACTGCCGAAGACATCGCCCGGTACAACCGCAACGACGTGGCTTCGGCGTTGAACTTGTTGCCCGGCGTGTCGATACAGAATTTGGGGCAACGCAACGAGCGCCTGATCTTCATTCGGGGCTTCAATTCGCGACAGGTTCCTTTGTTCATGGACGGTATTCCGGTGTACGTCCCTTACGACGGTAACGTTGATTTGAACCGCTTCACGACCTACGACATCGGCCAAATCGATGTCAGCAAGGGTAATGCGTCTGTGATGTACGGTCCGAATACCTTGGGCGGCAGTATCAATCTGATCAGCCGACGGCCGTCCAAAGAGCTGGAAGCTAATTTAACGCTCGGCATGGGCATGGATTCGCAATTTGACGATAATTATTACCAAACGGCGTTGAACGTCGGTTCCAATCTCGGTTGGGGCTATATCCAAGGGGGATTTTCGTTTCTGGACCGTCAATCTTGGCGCTTGTCCGACGATTTCAATCCGACGGCTTTCGAGGACGGCGGTATCCGCGAAAACTCCGGCAACACCGACTACAAGGGCAGCATCAAAGTCGCGTTGACGCCGAATGAAACCGACGAATATGCTGTCGGCTTCAACACGCAAAAAGGCCGCAAGGATACACCGCCTTACGCCGGTTCCGATTCTGACGTGCGAACGCGATTTTGGCGCTGGCCTTATTGGGACAAGGAAAGTATCTTTTTCGTATCGCGTACGCAATTCGCCGATGTTCATACGGTTAAGCTGCGCGCTTACCACGATACCTTCAAAAACAGTCTGAAGTCGTTCGACGATGCGACTTACAGCCGAATCAGCCGGCCCTATGCCTTCGACAGCCAGTACAACGACTATACCTTCGGCGGCGGCATCGAATATATCAATACCTTGTTCAATCAGCATGAAATCAAGTTGGGTTTCAACTACAAACAGGACGTACACCGCGAAGTCGACAACCTCGATACTCAAACCCATGTCAACACCCGGCCTAAAACGCCGAAAGAACGCTCGGCCGACGAATATTTTTCGTATGCGATAGAAGACGTCTATAGGCCGACCGATGCCTGGCGGTTCGTGTTCGGCGCGAGTTACGACCGGCAACACCGTTTGCAGGCGCAGAACTGGACCGGCACCGGGATGCAGTTGTTTCCGTTGAGCAACCAAGATGCTTATAACGCTCAAGGTGCGGCTTATTATGAGCTGTTCGAGGATTTCGTGCTGCATGCTAGCCTGGCGCACAAAACCCGGTTTCCGACGATCAAGGACCGCTATTCGTTTCGGCTCGGCAATGCTTTGCCGAGTCCCGACTTGAAAGCCGAAAAAGCGTTGAATTACGAGTTCGGCGTTGACGGCAAGGCATTCGGCATGCTCGATTACGGTGCGGCGATATTTTTCAATCAAATCGACAGCGCGATCGAGGAAGTCACGCTGGACAGAAACTTTTGTACCGCGCAAGGGCTCAATCCGCGCTGTTTTCAACAGCAAAACATCGGCGAACAGGAAAATCTTGGCATCGAACTGTACACCACCGTCGATATCAACGACGCGTGGCGCTTGCATGCCAATTACACCTGGCTCGACCGCAACAATATCACGAACCCGGATATCAAACCGCTCGACACGGTCAAACACAAGATGTTCGCCTCGTTGGAATATCAACCCTTCCAGTATCTGCGCCTTTTGGCCAGTGCCGAATACAACTCGGACCGATTCAGCGATACGCTTGGCGTTAGAATTGCTGATGAATTTGTCATGGCCAATCTGAAAGCGACCTTTCCGGTTAATGAAAATTTCAGCGCCGAATTCGGCGTCAACAACGTCACCGAAGAAAACTATGCCTATCAGGAAGGTTTTCCCGAGCAAGGGCGTAACTATTTCGCGAACCTGAATTTGCGCTATTGAAGTTAAGGGAATAAATGATGAGATTTCGATTCGTAGTTTTAATGATGGCGTGCTTGACCGCTTACGATGTGACGGCCAAACAAACGTTGACGGTGCTGACGGCCTATCATGAAGAAGTCGTCGCCCAATTTGAAACCGCGTTCGAGCGCGTGCATCCCGACATCGACGTCAAGATCAATTGGCGCATGCCGCACGATGCGCTGCCTTATCTACGTCAACCCGAGCAAGGCGGAGTCGATGTTTACTGGTCGGCTTCCCTGCACAATTATTTACAGTTGAAACAGGAAGGCATTTGGTAAAAGCTCAAGATAGATCATAGCGGCCTACCGGACAATTTGGGTGCAATGCCGCTGGCCGATCCGGACGGCTTTTACCGGGCAAGCGAAATGGCCGGCTACGGTTTCGTGCTGAATCCCGATTATTTGCAAAAACACGCTCTACCGCAACCGAGAGCCTGGCAAGATCTGGCCGATGCGCGTTATGGCGGCCATATCGCGTTGCCTGTGCCATCCCGATTTCGAGGCCGGGGGCCGCGATTGGCGCACGCCGCCTTTGTGGGGTATCGGTTTGGTCGAGCGCATCAACGGGCACAGTTTCTTTCTACATGACGGCCGCGCCCGAAATCTAATGGAAGCCGTGCTTTGGCATGGCGGCGAGGCACGGCTTGCCAGGCAGCATTTCGAACGCTTGTCATCGGATGAGCGTTGGCATGTCGTTCGATTTTTGGAATCGTTATGACGTTTCCAACTAAAATTAGAATCGTCTACTGCAAAATTAAGGGAAGTCGACCATGACAGAAGCCGAAAAACCTTCCACCGCTATCGCTAATGAAAGGCCGTTCGAACGGCTTGTCGAAGGCGAGCTACGCATCGCCGGCGCTTTTACTTGGAAGTTGTGTAATTTACTGAGCGCGATCGAATCGACCGGTTCGCTCAATCGTGCCGCGAAACAGGTCGGTCTGAGTTACAAGGGCGCGTGGGAAATTTTGGAACGCGCCAACAATCTTTCGCCTCGGCTGCTGGTGACGACCGCCATCGGCGGCAAGCATGGCGGCGGCAGTGTTTTGACCGACGCCGGAAAAAGCCTCCTGAAACTGTTGGCCAAACTGCGTAAAGAGCACGATCAATTTTTGGATCGCATCAATCAGGAGTTGATCAACAATTCCGAGTTCAATTACTTAATCAGGAGAACCTTTATGAAAGCCAGTGCACGTAATCAATTTTTCGGTACCGTCAGTGAAATACATGAAGGCGGTATCAATGTCGAAATCGTCATTGCATTGAAAGGCGGGGATACCTTGGTTGCAGCGATAACCCAAGAGTCGATGAAGAAACTGGGTGTCGCGGTAGGCGTCGAGGTCGTGGCGTTGATCAAGGCGCCGCAAGTGCTGATCGTGAGCGATCTAGGGCCGTACCGGCTGAGTGCTCGCAATCAGCTTTCGGGAACGGTGTCGCGCCTACAAAAAGGGGCGGTGAATACCGAAGTCGTGGTAGGGCTCCCCGGCGGCAATTCGGTTTATGCGACGGTGACAAACGACAGTATTGAGGAGTTGGAGCTTGTCGAAGGAAACGACGTCATTGCGGCTTTTAAAGCCAATGCGGTGTTTTTGGCGGTCGCCTCTTGAGTGACGTTGAAAAGAAGCGGGGTTTGCCAGCAAACCCCGCACCGAGTAAATCACAAAATTATCTGAAGTCTTCCAACTTATTAACCTAGAAAAAGCATTTCAACATGAAGATCATGAAGAATAAGAAGTTAATTCAATTACTTGTTACGCGTTCGTATAAAACTATCGCTCACCTGATAGGTTAGCGGGGATACTCAGACAGCCTATTGATTTACTAAATGAAATTCATGAACCTCATGATTAAACTGCAGATTCTAGGATTAACTATCGATCGACAAATCCTCCGCCCAGCAGCCGATAGGTCTACCCAAGGTCAGCGATTTGTCTTCGAAACGGACTAGAAATACGGCCTGTTGCGGTGTCTCTTCTATATGGCCTTTCATCACGATGACGCCTCGCGAGCCGGACGATGCCAAGACTTGGCCTTCGCTGCAATCGGGCATCGATCCGTCGTCGGTAATGTCTTTTGCGGCATAAACGACATCGCCGATTTCAAGTTCTGTTATGTTCACTGTTGTCTCCTGAGAATATTTTGTTGCAAATGCGACAAAGCGTTTTGAATTGTCGTTGATCGCGCCCGAAAGCCATATCTGATAAATCGAAATTGCTTATGATTTCAATTGATTGAATCGGCATGTTGGGTATGGCATGAGCGTTGCTTAATTCAATTACAAAATCAATGCCAAATCGTTTAGGAGACTCAATCATGATTACGTTAACCGAAAGTGCCGTCAAAGCGGTGGGCCGATTTATCAGCAGTTCCGACAAGCCGACCGGCGGACTGCGCATCGAAGTAACCGACGGCGGTTGTTCCGGCTTGTCCTATGGATTGCGATTAGAGGAAAAAGAAGGCCGAGACGACACCGTAATCGAATGCGGCGAGGTCAAGGTTTTCGTCGACCCGCTCAGTCTGCCGAAACTGGACGGCATGTCGATCGATTTCGTCGACAGTTTGGAAGGTTCGGGATTCAAGTTTACCAACCCGAATGCGGTGAAAAGCTGCGCATGCGGTTCGTCGTTTACTACCGGCGACAACGGCGGTACCCCTAAAACCTGCTCTTGAAACGCGGAGGATAACGTCATGTGGGATTATTCAGAAAAAGTTAAAGACCATTTTTTCAATCCGAAAAATGCCGGCGCGGTAGCCGGTGCGAATGCGATCGGCGAAGTCGGTTCGATCAGTTGCGGCGACGCGTTGCGGCTGACCTTGAAGGTCAACGAAGAATCAGAGGTGATCGAGGACGCCGGTTTCCAAACCTTCGGCTGCGGCTCGGCGATCGCTTCGTCGTCGGTGTTGACTGAAATCATCAAAGGCATGACGCTCGATGATGCTTTGAAAGTCAGCAATCAGGACATCGCCAACGAGTTGGACGGCTTGCCGCCGGAAAAGATGCATTGCTCGGTGATGGGCCGCGAAGCCCTGCAAGCTGCCGTCGCGAATTACCGGGGCGAGGAGTGGAAGGACGATCACGAGGAAGGTGCGCTGATCTGCAAATGTTTCGCGATCGACGCGGTGATGATCGAGGAAATGGTCTGGGCGAACAAATTACGCACGGTCGAGGACGTCACCAACTTCACGAAGGCGGGCGGCGGCTGCGCGGCTTGTCATGAGGATATCGAAGGCATTCTCGAGCGGGTCTTGAAAGAGCGCGGCGAGAACTTCGATCCGAATGCCGCGCCGATCGAAGCCGTCGTGATGGAGAAAAAACCGCTGACCAATCTGCAGCGCATCAAGAAAATCGAGGAGGTGCTCGAATCGCTACGTCCTCAGTTGATGGCCGACGGTGGCGACGTCGAGTTGGTCGAAGTCGTCGACAACACCGCCTATGTTAATATGACCGGCGCATGCAACGGCTGTCAGATGGCCGCGATGACGATCGCCGGCATACAACAGCGTTTGATGGAAGTCTTGGGCGAATTCATTCGCGTGATTCCGGCCTCGCAAATGCCTAAGGTCGCTGTCGCGGCGGGAGGCTGATCATGAGCGACATTTACCTTGATAACAATGCCACGACCAAGGTCGACCCGCTCGTAGTCGATGCGATGATGCCGTTTTTTACCGAACAGTTCGGCAATCCGTCGTCAATTCATAAATTTGCCGACGGTGTCGCGAAGGCGCTCAAAAAAGCGCGGCAACAGGTGCAGGAATTGATCGGCGCCGAGCACGATTCGGAGATCATCTTCACGTCGTGCGGCACCGAATCGGATTCGACCGCGATTCTGTCGGCAATCAAAGCGCAGCCGAACAAGAAGGAAATCATTACGACGACGGTCGAGCATCCGGCAATACTGAGTGTGTGCGAATATCTCGAAAAGGAAGGCTATACGATACACCGCCTGCCGGTCGATAAATGCGGCCGCTTGAGCCTGGACGCCTACAAAAAAATGTTGTCCGACCAGGTCGCGATCGTGTCGGTGATGTGGGCGAACAACGAGACCGGCACGATCTTTCCAGTCGTCGAAATGGCCGAAATGGCCCATGCGGCCGGCGTGATGTTTCATACCGACGCGGTGCAGGCGGTCGGCAAGATTCCGATGATGCTGCAGGATACCAAAATCGACATGCTGTCGATATCGGGACACAAACTGCATGCGCCGAAAGGCATTGGCGTGTTGTACCTGCGGAGAGGAACTCGCTTCCGGCCGCTACTGCGAGGAGGCCACCAGGAGCGCGGACGCCGGGCAGGCACCGAAAACTCAGCCTCAATTGTCGGTTTGGGTAAGGCCTGCGAATTGGCTCTCGAATACATGGAATATGAAAATATCCAGGTCAAGGCGATGCGCGACCGTTTGGAGCGCGGCATCGTCGAACAAATTCCGCATAGCTTCATTACCGGCGATTTGAACAACCGCCTGCCGAACACGACCGATATCGCCTTCGAATACATCGAGGGCGAGGCGATCTTGATGTTGCTGAACAAAGCCGGCATCGCCGCTTCGAGCGGTTCGGCTTGTACCTCGGGTTCGCTGGAGCCCTCGCATGTGATGCGCGCGATGGATATTCCGTACACCGCTGCGCACGGTACGATCCGCTTTTCGTTCTCGCGTTACAACACGATGCATGAAGTCGACGAAGTCTTGAAAGTCATGCCGGGCATCGTCGCGACGTTGCGGAAACTGTCGCCGTACTGGGACGGCAACGGTCCGGTGGCAAATCCCGAGCAGGCGTTTCAGCCGACTTATGCTTGATTCTCGAAAGCGATTTTAACGTTCACCGTAAAACGGCCGGGATGGCCGTTTTTTTATCAGTGAAAACCATTAGTCGGAAATGTTTGATAGCAAGACCTGGTGTCTTGTAAGTATTCAGACCCCGTTGGCAAAGTACCGCAATTCAGGCGTAATTGTTGGCCGCCCCCCTTTGAAAAAGGGGGATTGAGGGGGATTTATTTAAAAAATCTCCCCTAGCCCCTCTTTTTCAAAGAGGGGACTGAATACTTACGTTGTCTTTTAAATTTTCGTGTGCCGAATTTTCGTTATCAAGTCGTTTGTTTGTCGTCATGCCTATCCGGCGCATCGTCGCCTTTATAAACCACCCGGTTGTTTTCCCACATCACCGCATATTGGCCGAGATTGCGCTTTTTCTCTAATGCATTGGCAATGGCTTTATTCAATGCCATTTGAATCACTTGGCTTTCTTGTGAAGGGCGATTTTTAGCGAGTTTCATAAGCCGGCCTCATTTAAAAGATGTTGATAAAAAAATCGTGGACGACATTCCGTTGCTCGTCTTGCTGTTCGAAGATCAGCGTGGTTTGGTCATTGGTATTCATAAAACAGGAGCAGCGATTGACCGCATAACTGAACTCCATTAGCAGGTTACGCAAGCTGCGGGCAAAGCGGCGTTCAATGTCTTGGTCGCGAATCCCGAGCAGGCGTTTCAGCCGACCTATGCTTAAAAACGCGGCAATCGACTGCCTTGCATCTCGATGAAATTCCCCTCTGTAGCCTCGAAACTGAAGTTTCTCGGAAAATAAGAGAAACTTCAGTTTTGGGATTTCCTTACATAATTTCAATTCTTAAACTATCATTCGCCCTAAATTTGTCGAAGGCCGTTCTATCCGGAATAGAATAATTCACGGTAACTATTCGAAGTAAATTTGACTACCGTCAGCCAACACACAAATTCGCCGAATAGTTACTATTCACGCAGAGACTTTAATAGTAAATAAGTACCGGTAGTCGCTGACACTGTTCCCGTTGACATTCGATTGCGACCAGCGGATTCATCATATTTGCTGTTCTCGCGCTTTTAGTCTCGGCGCGATTAAATAATATCAAAGCAAGATATACCTTTCGCACTTCGATATTCGGCAGAGGCCGCGACAACCTCCGGATAGGCGCACCTATGCCGAATTTTGATGAGCGAAGAGGGGAGATCGGGTCCTCAAGTTTCCCGTAGTTCTCTATGAGTGTTACCCCCTTTATACTCAAAAATTAGCTAACTTTATGAAGGTATGGGGTGTGGCTAGCGAGGATGTCGGCAGCAGGGAGCTGCCGTCAAGCCCCCATGGATGGGTTCACGGCGGTCCTCGATAGACACATCCCATGCTTTTTATTCTTAGACGGTTTTTCAATCAAAAGGGAGTAGGGCTACGGGAAGATATTTGTGGACGGATTCGTATCATGTGTAAGCAGTTAAGACGTTAATTAATCGAGGATTACCGTATGCCGCAACTGTTATTGACCGTAATATTTATCGCGATTTGGCTGCCGGCCGTCGTTTTTACCGCCGGGAATCAATCCACGACACCGCCCATTCGTGAAACTTATACGCTGAAGGGACCTTTTCATTGGCGTTATGAAAATCGCGATATCGTCATGTTCAATTCCCGTCCCGAGTTTTTGTTGTATGGCAGCGCCAACACCAAGAACGGCCCGAAATCTGCGATATTACGTGCCGGCGTGCTTGAATGGAGCCTGTCCGGAATCCGGAGTAACAAAAAAAAGCGGATTTATCATACCGGCCGGGACGAGATGCCGTTCGTCAGTGAATGGGGGCTGGAGCACGATGCAGGGTTGATGTATCGAATCGGCAATTTCCGGTTTAACGGAATATTCATTTTTGCGCTATTTTTCAGTCTGACCTTGCCGATACTGTTTATTTTATTGCTGATATCCGACAAAGTTTCGATTGAATCGCCGGAAATCAGAAAACAAAGAAATCTGGATTTCGTCTCACTGGTCAAGACGATAGAAAGTCGCGCGGGCTCCGATCCAAAATGGCTGAAGCGCAAGACGCTTACCTTGGCGGTTCTTGGATATCTTGTCGTCGTGGGTAGTATTTTTTTGATGATACCGGTCGGGGTCGGCATACTCGCCAGCGCATTCGTATTGGCAGGATTTACGGGTTCTAATGTCCTCGGCGCCAAAATCGCGTTCTTGCTCGCATTGATACCCATCGGCTTTGCGTGGCATCTTGGCAAATCGCTGTTGATGCCGGGCTATCGATACAGCGGCATCGAACTAAAACGCAAAGAATGTCCGGCATTGTTCGCCTATTTGGATAAAATTCGCATGAAAACCAAGGGGCCTAAATTTTCCAGGGTTTTCATCGATTCGAATCTCAACGCTTCGGTTTCGAGAAATGGCGGGCTATTGGGGTTTTTCGGCATGGGTCCGGTGGTGCTGACGCTTGGCCTGCCATTGATGCAGTCGCTGAATCATAAACAGCTTGCCGGTGTCATCGGTCATGAATACGGTCACGTCGCGGCCAAGGACAATGCGCTGGGTCAATGGATCTATCGAATCCGCAACAGTTGGTTGGTGCTGGGCGAACGGTTGAGATTCGATCCTCTTTGGTACGCATTGAGATTGAACCGATTTTACGATTGGTTCATCGCGGCTTTCAGCGCGCACAGTTTTGCGCTGTCCAGATATTGCGAATACGAGGCGGACGCCTTTTCGGCCCGCATGGTCGGAAAGGAGGCGATGGCCGAATCATTGTCGGCTATCGCCGTGTACGGCAATCAAATAGGGAGTCGCTATTTTTGCGAAAGATTTTTCCGGGCATCCTGCTTGAAAAATCAGCAAAAATTACGCGACTGCTAATGCCTTCGGCGGCCCCGATTCGCCCTGCGTCCGTGCCACTACGCCACATCCTCGTAAACTCGATGCGGCTCCGTAGCACTCCCACAAATGGCTTGACGCCGTGTCGCGATGCCTTGTATTTTGCCTCCGCCTGCGCTAGTCGCGCAGACTCCGGCAAAACACCCGGCGCTACGGCTATCGGGGACTAAAAATCTTCACTTCGCTAGCGCTCCGTTTCCAAGATTTTCAGCGTTCGACTCCGTATTCTGGAGAAAGATTTGGGATAAAAGTCATCACGAAGACGATATTCAATCCGTTAGACCTTATGCCGATGTTCCGCAGTTTTTTGCTTCGGTTGAAAACGTTTCCGAAGCGGCGGAATTTGCATTGAAGGAAAAAACCAATTACTCGGCGACCCATCCGGCGATATCCGACCGCTTAGAGGCATTGTCGGCGTCATTCAAGGCTCCGCAAGCGCCGGCTGAATCCGCGGCAGCTAGGTTGCTCGGCGCGATGGAGGCTAAGCTGATCTGCCGATTCAACGACGAGTGGCAAGTCGAGGCGCAGGGAAATTGGCAAGTCAGCCATAATGAATTTCGTTCATGGTCGGAAAAATACCAAGCGCTTCGGGAAAAGGCGATACAAGATTTGAACGATATCGAATTGGACGAGCTGATTACAGCGGCTAACCGTTTGAACGACTATGCACTTTTTAATAGCGCGAACCGGGAACTGTTGCGCCGCTATCCTGAAAACTCAAGCGCTACAATCAATTGTTTCTGGTACCGGTTGATCATTGAAAAAGACGAAAGCCAACTGGAGGATATTGAGAAATGGATGGAAAAATTCCCCGAATATTTGCCCAATCTGTGCCGCTACGCGATCGAGTTTTATAGCGATGCAGGGCGTGAACAAGAAGCCGAGCCTTTTTACGAGCGCTTGGAAAATTATGAATATCTGCGTAATTCCGCGCAGGAAGAGAGATCGCTGATTCTGGAATCCGACGAATTCATTCCTCACGGCCTAGACCCCGACATCGTCGCCGATTTTGTCGACTATTTCGATCGGTATCCGGTCATTGCGAAGGTGTATCTGGTGCAAAAATCGGTCAAATACATGCCGGAATATCCTTGCTATGTGATCGCTTACCGAATCAAACCGAAATTTTGGCAGACGCAGGCAAAAGTCGACGAACAAGTTTTATCGTTCATCGATAACTCCGGTTTGTCGCAAGACTATATGTTCATCTCCGCCGACTCTGTGAAAGGATTGGAATCCAAGTTGAAAAAAGTCGAAGGTTCCGGTGTTTATCTCAGAAAATAACCTAACGATCATGACGATACTCATCACCCAGGATAATGAAAGTATTCAGAGTGGTGTGAGGCTGCGGTTATTCGCCAGACAATCTGTAACCGGCGCTTTTGTAGTGAGCGTAACGAACGAAAAATGCGTCCGTGTTTACGGCCTTGCTATGCATTTTTATCTACTAGCCGACCCGTTACATATTTATGTAGGATGCTAGACATTAATGTTTGATATGGTAAACCTTCAATCAGAGCTTTTTCCTGCAACAACTCTAAATCCAATTCTGACATTCGAATATTTACACGCTTGTCTTTCCTGAAGGTGTTTTTTGCTGCAGCCTTATATTTATTAATTTCATCAGGGCTTGCAACTGAAACCCACTCATCAGCTTCATAAGACTGAAGTAGTTCCTTCTCTTCCCGGGATAACTTATTCATCATTCACCTCGATATATTTCTTTGTGGCCTTCCTGCTTGGAATGATGGTTTTCAGGAAGAACTCTGTTTCGTTTTCAACGAATGGCACAAGGTAGGCATAGTTTTCGATGTTGACTATGAACATACGCTGCTTCGGATATTTTGCAGGATTCGGGTGCTTCACCACATCCAAAAGCCCTTCATTCTCAATGTGATAGATAACTCTCTCGAACGATATACCCCGTTCCCGAATTAGCTGCTCATTCTTCTCTGAGTTCCAAGCGAAGTGATTCATGCTTAAAATTTAGCACAACGTGTGCCTATTGCAATCATTTTGTTGCATAACGCCCGCCATCACCGGTGGCAAAAACGGCGCGGAGCAGAGTTTTTGGCATCCGGTGCATGGCCTGGTTATGTTTTGTAGCCATGGATGACTATACCTTTCTCAGTCTCTGTTATCGGAAATGTTCCAACCCTCTCTAAAGCCCTAAGAAAGGCGCCAACATTAAGCGCACGCTCTTGTAAAGAAGCCCTTTCATGGAGACGGTACGAGTACTTGAACGGAATGAATACCGATTCAATGTGCTTGTATTCAACTGGGCCACCAGCACCCTCAACAGGGTCATCGATTGCTGTTTCCCAGACTTGCTGCGGTGATGGAGCATGACCGAACAACACATTGTCTGTATCGGTAAACCGATACTCAATACCGGAAAAATCCGAACCGTGCTTCGCCATGACCAAAAATAGCTTTCGCCATTTGTGGTTGGACATTAATGCTGAGGAATACTTCTGCCTCAGGGCCTTACTTTGATGTGCGTCCATATTCTCCCAAAAACATAACAAGTTATTGTCCCGACCGGGCTAACATACGTTTTTTCCTGCTCAAATGTCAATAATGCGACTTCAAAGCTAGATTTTCTAAACTGTATAGCCTGCATTTCATTCATGACAAACCGATCGGGATAATACCGAAACCACGTTTTGAATGACCGCAATGACCAACTCAAGCGACAGTTAAACATCTAAATTAAGAGGCGGGTATGGATCGGTTTTTGCCGCCCATCTGTTTCAGATTAGGTGGTGTTTCATAAACGCAAGCACCCCACACCTTTATAAAATCAGTTAATTTTGAGTAATAAGGGAGTAAATACAGATATCATTTTTCCTGAGCGATCAATTGTTCCAGTAAGAACGCATCGTCGAAATGTCTTCGGCCGACGAAAGCTATCGCATGGCTGCCCCATTGGCGCATCGCTCCGGGGCTCTCCACGCCGAAAGGCCATAACAGGAATCTTTCGGCTCTGCGGCTGACCTCGATAATGCCTTCGGGCCCGAACAGATTGCGCCGTTCGTTGTTGCCGATAGGCAGCGATCGCAAGTGGTCGTAAGGTTCGAAGCGATACGAAGCGGCGTTTTCGGCACCGGCAACCGATACCTGCTGCAGATAATGCGTTCTGTTCGACAAGCGTAGCAGCAAGCGTTTTTCGTAGGGATTAACCGATATTCGTTTCGGCGATAACACGGCTTCCGTTCCGTCTGCGTTTGGTAATGCGATGAAGCCGTTTGCAGGAAACAGTTTGTAATAACAGCCGCAGGCATGAATGCTGTCGTAGGCGATCGGTAGGCCTTTGCTGTTCAATGTGACGCGCCAAATCACGCTGTCCAACTCGCCGCCGTAAAGATCGAATGTCCCCGTTTTTTCGCGCGCCGGCATCCAGACTTGATAAATCAACTGCAACAAATTTTCGCCGTGAAAACGTGTATAGGCGTGTTTGACGTAGACCGCCGGTTTTCCGGTGTCGATCGACGGTTTGCCGTCCGCATCGAGCGTCACGGTGCCGATTAGATCGGTTTCGTTGCGCGTGTCGATTTCCCAGACCGGTGCGAATTGCGCGAACAGGATATCAAGTAGCTCAGTTTCGAACAGCGGAATTTGCAGCGGGTAGCGGTAGGCTTTGGCGAATCTATCGGCTGCTTCTTGCCGAGTCATCGACGCAGTTCGGGACGGCGCGTAGCGGACCGGTTTGCCGGACACCGGAATTTGCTCGATCGGCAGTTGAAAGGGGGCGTTTAATTCATTGTGCAAGTCGTCGAGCGCAATCCCGGCGAACCAGCGCAGCAGCGGGTAGGCTCCGGCAACTCGTTGCCAAGTTCGGTAATGGTCGGGCACCGCGACTCGATCGGCTAATTCGGTTTTGTATTTGGGTTTTTTAAAAGAATCCGAACCGACCAGTGCGAGGCCGCATTCGTTGAGCCTTTGCCGAAACGACGAACCCGCCGGCAAGCGGGAAGTTATACCGGCGGCCGCGTCTCGCGGCGAATTCCGCCAACCTCGCGTTCTCATCCAGTTGCCGCATTTGTTCGAGCCACTGCGCGTAAGCCGAATCGGACATTGACGCACCGGCAAATGAAGCAAAAAAACGATTGCCGCGAAGATAGGGAAAGCCGGGAATCCGCATTTCGCCGGTATCCTCGGCGTCATTTGCGAAAACGGCGACATCAAGGTCTTGATAAAATTGCAAACAAGACGCTTGCTGTCCGCCCTGCGGTGTAATCAAAACGGCGTCGGTCGAGACACAGCCCGTTATTAATAGACATGACAATAAGGCGCTTCTTATTGCGGGCATCGTGGCAATCCTCGGTGAGAACGGTCGTGAAAGATCATCATTGTATCCGATTTTCCCAGTCGGCTTAGCACGCGTCATTTCGAATGTAGCATTTACGACAATTCATCATCGTTATGCCGCATAATTATGTCGGCAGCCCGCCAATCCTCTCCCCAAACCCTTGATTAACGATGCTTCATTAGTTGGCAAGCGATTTGCTTAATGACTTGTAAAGGCGCTATTCGTATCCGAATAGACAATTGACATCGGCGTTTACGAGATCGACCCATGAACCAACGTTCCCGCAGCATCGTCATCGACGACACGACACTCAGAGACGGCGAGCAGTCGGCCGGCGTTGCGTTTTCGCTCGAGGAGAAGCTGGAAATCGCTCGGCGATTAGCATGTATGGGCGTGCCGGAACTCGAAATCGGCATTCCGGCGATGGGCGGGCAAGAGCGTGATGAAATACGCGCGATTACGGCGTTGAATCTGCCGTGCCGGATGGTGGTTTGGTCACGCATGCGCGAAGACGATTTGCGTTTATGCCGGGACTTGAATGCCGACCTGGTCGACTTGTCGATTTCGGCATCAGATCAGCATATCCGGCATAAATTGAAAAGAAGCCGGACTTGGGTCTTAAAAACGATAGAGCGAATGGTCGTAAAAGCTAGGGATTTAGGTTTGAATGTCTGTGTCGGCGCCGAAGACGCCTCGCGTGCCGATCCGGATTTTCTGGCGCGATTTGCCGAAACCGCGCAAAGCGCGGGGGCAGAGCGAATCCGTTTCGCCGATACGGTCGGTGTGATGGAACCGTTTGGCGTGTTAGAGGCTATTCGAAGATTGCGCGCCGCGACTGATCTCGATATCGAAATGCATGCCCACGACGATTTAGGCTTGGCGACGGCCAATACATTGGCGGCAGCCGTGGCAGGGGCGACGCATTTGAATACTACCGTCAACGGCTTGGGCGAGCGGGCCGGAAATGCTGCGCTTGAGGAAGTCGTCGTCGGTTTACGGCAATTGTACGGTATCGAAACCGGTATCGACCTGAGCAATTTTCCGGACTTGTCGACTATGGTCGCCGAAGCGTCAGGCGATACGATTGGTACGCGTAAGAGTTTGATCGGTAGTGCAGTATTTAGCCATGAGGCAGGCATCCATGTCGACGGATTGTTAAAGGATTTAAACAATTATCAGGGCATCGATCCGACGGTGGTGGGCCGCTGTCATCAATTGGTTCTGGGCAAGCATTCCGGTACGCAGGGCGTGATTCACGCCTATCGGCAACTAGGCATCACGTTAAACAGAAGACAAGCGGCGAGCGTACTGCCGTTGGTGAGGCAGTTTGTCAGTCGAAATAAACGGATACCGCTGGCAGTCGAATTGGATATTTTTTTACAAACCGTGTGAGGTGTGTCATGAGCGAAAACTACGAACAGAAACGTACCGAACCCGAAACCGAAGTCGAGCGGGTCGCTCGCGAGGAAATTCATGAGCAGGACGATGCTAATCCGGGCAGTTTTTTCAGAGTCCCCGGAACGCCGGTTCCCGGCCGGACCGGCTGGAGCCTGTTGTAATGGTTGCCGTGATACCGGACAGTGCTGTGATTGAGGAAATCGGACTGTTGCGGCAATGGCGCGAAGATGTCGCCTGTGTTTTTGCCCGCGATCCTGCAGCGCGCAGCCGAATCGAAGTGTTGCTCGCCTATCCCGGTGTGCATGCGGTGTTGTTGCATCGGGTCAGTCATCGTCTTTGGCGGTCGGGATGGTATTTGTCGGCACGCATTCTGTCGGCTTTCACACGTTGGTTTACGCATGTCGATATACATCCCGGCGCTACGATAGGTCGGCGCTTCTTCATCGACCACGGTGCAGGCGTCGTAATTGGCGAAACAACGGTCATCGGCGACGATGTGACGCTGTATCACGGCGTGACTTTGGGCGGTACGTCATGGAACAAAGTCAAGCGCCATCCGACCCTAGGCAACAATGTGCTGATCGGCGCCGGCGCGAAGGTGCTCGGTGCGATCACGCTTGGCAACAATGTACGCGTTGGAGCGAACTCGGTCGTAGTCAAGGATGTTCCGCATTGCTGTACCGTGGTCGGCATTCCCGGGCGCGTGATTCAGAGAAAGGGGGTCAAGATTCAGAATCCGAACGGCATTGATCTCGATCATCATCTGGTGCCCGATCCGGTCGGCAAGGCTATCAATTGTTTACTAGAGCGCATCGATCAGCTCGAGGCCCGGCAAGAAAAGCTCAGTGACAAGCACTGCAAAACCTGCGATGCGGATTCGGTTTGTCATCCCGAAACGGAGGCTGCCTAATGGATCTGCTCGATTTCGATGCTCAGGATCTCTATTTTGAGCGTGAGGACCCTCTTGAGGTCCGGACTTTGATAAAAGAGGCAGCCGAATCCTACGGCAGCGGAGACGGCGAATTGCCGTTGCTTCAGGCCTATCTGCGCGCGCCGGAATCGTTGAACGTGCTGGTCGCGTTGAACCGCTTTTATTACTACCGGCACCGGCTGACCGAGGCGCTGCTGATTTCGGAAAAAGCCTTGGCGATCATTCGTGCGGGCCTTGCGTTTCCAGAGGACTGGCAGCAATTGAACATCGGCTTGCTCGGTTCGGTTCCGTCGGCGAGTTTGACCCGGGTCAGATTGTATTTGTTTACGCTGAAGTCGATCGGTTTTTTGCACATGCGTCTCGGTAACCTGGATTTGAGCCGGAGCATATTCGAAAAACTGGTCGAAATGGATGTCAAAGATCGCATCGGCGCACAGGCTTTGCTGGAATTGGTCGTCGAACGGCAAATTCATGTGTAGGGTGCGCATCGCGCACCTCCTTCCAGGTTTTTGTGTCGGACACAGATATAAAGGTACGCGAAGGGTACCCTACGATAGTTTTTAAATAGTGAAAGGAGCGACAGCCATGCCAAGACCCGATAAACACGTTTTCGTCTGTACGCAAAACCGGCCGCAAGGCCATCCGCGCGGTTCCTGCGCCGCGAGCGGTTGCAGCGACGTCATCAATGAATTCATGAACGAAATACAAAACCGTAATCTGTTCGACAAAATCGCTCTGACCAATACCGGCTGCATGGGGCCCTGCATGATGGGGCCGAGCGTGTTGGTCTATCCCGAAGGCGTGATGTACGGAAAGGTCAATAAGGAAGACGTGAAGACCATCATCGACGAACATCTGCTCGGCGGCACGCCGGTCGCCGAATTGCAAGTTCCCGCCGAGGTTTGGTAGCGATGGCCGGGGCGTTCGAAGAGCGCGTCATTTTCAGCCCGGATATTCCGGCGCCGGTCAATGCGCTGTTACAGGCCGCGGTAGCGGCGAGCCGGCTCGATGAGGCGGAAGCCGAGAGGCTGTTTATCGAAGCCCGCCGGCTGAATTGTCACTGTCTCGATACCTATTTCGCATTGTACAAATTCTATTTTTACCGGGCGCGCTTGGCCGATGCCGAACAGGCGGCGTTGGCCGGGTTGGAAGAAGCCGCACGGCAGGGGCGTTTCCCCGCCGATTACAAACGCTTGGCGCGCGAAAAAGAAAAATGGAATCTCTATGCGAACGGCATCACGCATTTTTATTTGTACTCGCTGAAGGCGCTGGCTTTCATCAAATTACGAAGCGGTCAGGACACGGAGGCTCGGGTGATCCTATCGGTGATCAGCGACTTGGATCCGGAAGACCGGTCGGGCGTTTCGGTTATCAGCGATTTGGCTTCGGCATTGGATCAGGTGTAGTCATGGCAACGCTTTCGCAAAGAATCGAAGAGCAGCGCGAATTCGGCGAGGCTATATGCCGAGCGATTGGCGAGTCGATACGGAAATTAGGCTTCGCCGAGAATCACGGTCCGGTAGGATTTCCGGTTTTCGACCAGGCCGAATTCCGGCTGGTCACCGACCCCTATAGCCGGCATGATGACTTGGTCGGGTATTGGTTCGATGCCCAAAAACAGCGTGTCGGGCAAATTCAATTTCACGGCGACGGCGGCTTTTATGCCGAATACGATGTGCTGAAACCTCACCCTGTCAAGCTCGATTATTTTATCGATACGATGAACGCTTGGGGCCGGAAAGGGCAGATCAAGACCGAAGCTCAGATTCTGGCGATGGCGCGTTGATCAGCATGGACGATCCCCGGCGAATTTATGAAATGCTGTTGGATTATTGCTCCGGCGGATCTACGGTAGGTAGCTTGACGATCGGCTTGGTGTGGACTGTCTGCCGCGAGAGTCAAAGCGATAACGCAGGATTATGCATGAGTCCCGGCGTGCCGACGCGAACCTTGCCGTGGGCAGGCGCTTTGACCGGCAAACCCTTGAGCGAACTGGCCGCCGGTCTCATGTCGTGGGATCCCTATCAAGCCTGCCTGGCGATGTCAGCGGTCAATTGTTGCATCAACGCTCGGCCCTTGCCGGAGTCGGAACCGCTCGATGCTGCTCCCGGGCGGGAAAATCTCGCGGTTTTCGATTATTTCCTACCGCAACTACGCGATAAAAAAGTCGCGGTCGTGGGTCGGTATCCGGGGCTTGAACTGTACCGAGAGCAATTGGATTTGACGGTATTGGAATTGAATCCCGGTCCAGGCGACTTCCCTGCGGCGGCCTCCGAATATGTCTTGTCGAAAGCCGATTGGGTTTTTTTGACCGGCAGTTCGATTCCGAACAAGACTTTTCCGAGGCTCGCCGAATTGTCGGCGAGTGCCGTCACCGTGCTAATGGGGCCGACCGTGCCGTGGCTTCCGCATTGGCATGAATTCGGCATCGATTATCTGGCAGGTATCGAGGTGACCGATGCGGACAGGCTATTCGAGACGGCGGCGCAAGGCGGAGGCGTCAGGATTTTCGGCAACGGTCTTCGCTACCGCGTCGCCGAACTGTCCGATCGAAATAGCTTGGCGTGGCTGAAGACGCAGATCGCCGAATGCTATGCCGAAAAATCCGGGCTGACGAAAGCCATGGAGCAGTGGTATGAAAGAGGTAATACGGCGCGTTTTCAAGAGTGGCAGACTTTGGACCGTGTTAATGCCAGGTTATCTCATCTCGACTCCGGATTCAAACGATTATGGGACCGAACGAACAAGAAAGGTGCGAACGGATGAACGATATCATTAACGAATTTAACGATTGCCGTCTGCTGCTTTATTACAAAGGCGATATCAGTGCGCTGATCCTGTTTGCACAGCAAGCCGACGGAACGGTTTGTTTTCCCGGATCATTGCCTGTTCTTTCGAGCATGTTGGAAGATAAACAAACGGCCCCGAATAAGATCGCTAGACATCCGTCGGTGCTGGTCAATGCGGTCGGAGACCGCTTAGAATTGCCTGCCGGTCTACTGTTGACCGAACCCGGTTTCAAGGAGTATGTCGATACTCCGGGAGGCGTCATTACCGTCTTCATGGCGCGTTTCGACCGCCTCGACCCTCCGCACTCGTTGATGCAAGCCAAAGGCTGTGCGCTCAAACCGCTAGGATCGTTACGCGGCAGGCCTCCTGCGGAATTGGGATTGCTCCGGCGCGCCTATGAGCAGGTGATGGAGTCGTAACTTTGTTCGAGTATTTCGAATCCGAAGATGTTTGCCCGGAGTATTCAGGCGGCAAAGGCCCCTATATTCCGGATGCGGCCGAATGCATGCGATGCGGAATGTGCGTCGGCCAATGTCCGACCTACAAACTTTTTCAGCTCAACGAAGAATCGCCGCGCGCACGCATAAGAACGATCGAAAAGATTCTTGTAGGCGGCGAGACCGTTAGCGCTTCGGAATTGGTGCATTTGAATAGCTGCCTGCAATGCCGGGCTTGCGAAATGGCGTGTCCGAGCCGAATGGCCTACGGCCGGCTATTTGATAGTGCGCAAGCGGTTTTGAGCGAAGGCCGCCGGAACAAAGTTTTGGCGGCTTTGGCCTTCACACTCATCGAATCGAAACAATTGCGCCGTGCGCTGATTCCGCCGATCGCGTTTTATATCCACTCCGGACTGCAAAATCTTGTCCGGCGTAGCGGTTTATTAAAAATGCTGAATCTTGTTGAAGCAGACGGCTTGTCGCGCCTACCTTCTTTTTCGGGAATGGCTGATCGGTATCCGGCAAAAAAGGAAATTTTAGGCAAAGTCGCGTTGTTTACCGGTTGCTTGTCGGAATCGTTCGACCGTGAAACTGTAAATGCCGCGACCGAGTTGCTGAACGCCATCGGCTACGAAGTATTAGTACCGAAAGGACAAACCTGCTGCGGTGCAATACACCAACACAACGGCAAACAGCAATCCGTACCTGATTTCATTTGGCGTAACCGAGAGGCTTTTGCTGCGCTCGATATCGATGCGGTTGTTTTCATCGCAACCGGCTGCGGCGCGATGCTCGACGAATACCCGCAAGATGATGAGCCAGGAGTTGAATTTCACGAGCGCCTTTTCGATATCAACGATTTTTTACTGCAACATTGGCCGGACCGGCTTCGTTTGAAGTCATGTTACCTTAAAGTTGCAGTACATGAACCTTGCAGTCAGCGCAACGTTCTCAAAAATCAGCAATCGGTTTATGCATTGTTGCAAAAAATTCCCGGCATCGATGTTCAGCCGTTATCCGGTACTGATGTATGTTGCGGTGCCGGCGGTGCCTACATGCTGACGCATCCCGAGAATGCCGCACGTTTGCGGGATATGAAACTTCAAGCCATCGCATCGGCTGCGCCGGATGTCGTCGTGAGCGCGAATTTCGGCTGCGCCTTGTATCTGAATTCGGCTGAATCGAGTCCTACCGTAAAAGTTATCCATCCTTTAAAACTGCTGGCCGATTGTTTGTAGCTCTATTGTTTGTAGCTCGTAAGATCTCGAAGAACGCACGAAACCGGCCTCAGGCAAGTTGCCGCCTCACTATGCATCACTGCCATTAAGTTAAGGGAAGCCCGTCATTCCGCCATGGATTGGCGGAATCCAGTGCCATGGATGGCAAGCTTTTGAGGCACATTAGAGCCTGAATGCAAGCATTACTTATTTCTGTGATGGCTTAACTTAATGGCTGTGCTCACTATGCATTGTCGTCAATACGACAAACCGGAAAAAATCGATTCGCTTGAATGTTATTTTTAAAACAAATTTAACCCGTTCGGGTCGGTAAAGTAGATTCAATCAATTGATAATCAATTAAAAATTTAAATAGGCATGGTCTCTGCTTAAGATGCTTTAAAGCTTTCCGCATTTTTAATAATTCCTTAACGGAGACCAGTCAATGTTGTTAGATCATTACAATAAACAAGGGTTGTTAACGGTGACTTCGGTACTTGGCAAGACCGGGACTGCCGGCGTCAGCGCGTTTCGCGGCGATTTGGTACTGATCGAAGGGGCGCTGCGCGAAGGCTCGGCGACCGACCGCAAGCCGCCGGAGCTCGTTATCAGGCATGCCAACCTGTTGGCCGATGCCGCGACGATCTTGTTTGCAAGCGGCTTGTTGTACCGGCTCGAACATTTGCCGCTCTTCATCGACAAATACAGGTCGGCCTTGACAGTCGAATCGCTGTTGCTGTTTCTGGTCGAAAACATTGAAACCGAGATGCGAATCGAACGCGACGGCTTCGTGTTTCATTGTTATCCGTATAAGGGCGGTCTAGTCTGGAACGATTTGCTGGATCTGCTTTACATCGAAAAATCCGACTTGAAGGGGCAGTGCGCCGAAGATAAGGTCATCACGGTCTTCGAGGCGGCGAAAGGTTTTGTCGGCAAGGCGCCGAGCCTTACTTATGAAGACGCGCTGACGCAAACGATCGAAGTCGTTAAGGAAGACGCAGTAGGCCCGGTGTGATATGAAAAAGTTCAAGCCCATCGCAGCCGGCGAGGCCGAAAGGCTGATCGAATCGCGTACGCCGCTGATTCTCGATTGCCGCGAGCTCAAGGATTACCGCGCCGGACATATCGGCGAGGCGATGCATCTGCATGAGCGGCTGCGCGAAACGTTGATCTTGAAAGGCGACAAACGGCGGCCGGTTTTAATCTATTGCTATTACGGCCATGCCAGCGAGCATGTCGCGGAAATGTTCTGCGATTTCGGCTTTTCCGATGTCTACAGTCTGTCCGGCGGATTCGCCGGTTGGAAAGAATATTATCAACAACTTCCGTCTTGAAGGTTCGTGATTATGACTCAAATATCCCGTGAACACGCATTACGCATCGCATTGGCATCGAGAGTGCTGCCCGGCGTCGATGTTCCGACGCTGATCGGTATCCTGCACGATAAAGTCGGCTCTCCTCTTGATGACGATAAGCTCAAGGCGATTACCGTGACCAATCTCAAAACCGGCATCGGCAGTCTCGACGGAGAGGAGGACGGCGAAGATATCGGCATCGGTCTGGCTAATATCAAACTTGCGGTGCGTTATTTATGGGGCGAGGAGGGCGAGGATGAAAATCTGCCGGAAATCCAACCCTACCGCGACGGCGATCTTTCAGAGTCGATCCGTGTGGCGGTCGCATCGAATTCCGGAGTGACTCTCAACGGTCATTTCGGTTCCTGCATCCGTTTTTTGATTTACCAATTGTCGCGCGATGAATACCGTTTGATCGATATTCGGTCGACCGTCGAGGCCGACAGTTCCGACGATAAAAACCTGTTTCGCGCGAATTTAATCAAGGATTGCCATGTGCTGTTCGTGCAGTCGATCGGCGGACCGGCCGCCGCGAAAGTGATCCGTGCCGATGTCTATCCAATCAAAGTGCCCGATGTCGCCGAAGCGCCGGATCAGCTCGTAGAATTTCAAAGGGTGTTCGACGCACCGCCGCCCTGGCTGGCAAAAGCTCTGGGCCGCAGTGCCGAAGAACGTAAGCGCTTTAAGGCCGATGCATAAAGCCGGATGGCTTGGGTCAATTCGCCGCTTCAAGGGGCTGGTTAAAGGAATTGCGCAATATCGATCAGTTCATTTGTTTGGGTATGTATGGCCTCGGCGACTTTGGCATCCAAACGGTTCAGCCAACGCTTAGGAATGTTTTGCACTCCGTATCGCGCGCCTGCAAGCATTCCAGCCAGCGCGCCGGTGGTATCTGAGTCTCCGCCTTGATTAACTGTTGCGATCAAGCAGGATTCGAAATCTTCGCTATTGAAAAAACAATGCAAAACTGTTTGTACGGTATCGACAATATAGGCCGATGATTTGCCGGGGTAAGGACGATAAGCGAATTCCGGATTTTCGGAAATCAGCTTTTCCGCCGTGCGTAAACAGGTATCGACGCTTTCACCGTTAAGTAATTGTCCGGTCATGCGCCCGAGGGCTAAGGTCGCTTCATCGGACAACGGATGGTTGTGCGTGAGATGACATTGCTCGAGTGTCCAATTATCGAGGCGATCGGGCTGGTTCAGCGTTGCCAGTACGACCGGGAGATTGCGCATGCATCCGCCGTTGCCGGCATCGTCTTCGCGCGGCGGGCCTGACAATTCCCCTGTTTTTCGGTAGCGTTCGAGTCCGCGTCTGCAGGTATTGCCGATATCGGGCGGGTCGGATTCGAGCCAAGCAACGAAATTGTCCGCGACCGCTTTTAGGTTCCAGCCTCGATGATCGATAATCGCTTGCCCCAGCGCAAGCGACATTTGCGTTTCGTCGGTGACTTGGCCGGGTTCGAGCGCAAGCCAGCCGCCGCCGATGATGTCGCGGTGCACGCCGTAACGCCGTTGGATCTGTTTCGGAGACATGAACTCGACCGTCGCACCAAGCGCATCCCCGCAGGCGAAACCCAGATATGCGCCCAATACGCGGTCCAGTAAAGACTCGTTAATCATTTTAGGGTTTCATAACAAATAACTTCCTGATATATCATCGTTCCTACGCTCAGCGTGGGAATGCATCCCGGGACGCTCTGCGTCCCCAGTGATCGGTAAAACAAGCAAGAGCTAACGAAATACATTCCCTAAAGTCTCTCAATCTACCTACCCGCCGCTGTCGACGCGGAGCGTCTAAGGCGGCATTCCCACGCAGAGCATCACTGCCATTAAGTTAAGGATTTTTCCGTTCGCCCTGAGCCTGTCGAAGGGTGAATGGAAAAATCCTGGGTCGATAAGTTAAGCCGTCCATGGTTCGACAGGCTCACCATGAACGGCTTAACTTAATGGCAGTGACGCAGAGCATGGGAACGATAAACTTGTGCGGGATATGCACAAGGCGTAAGAAACATTTAGGGGAGTTATTTTTTTACCGTATCCTTAGTTCGCCTCAATGACTTACCCGGACCCGGTAAGCGCCGCCGATTGCCAAATATTCCGCTTCGCCGCGTAAGGCATGGCGGGGCAGTAGGTCGTTGAAAAAAATCAATTTTACCATCGGTACTTCGGTCTTCAGAATATATGCTCCGAATTCGCCGGCGGTGCCGGGACTGTCGGTAAACGATACCAGATTGTTAAAACGCACGATTTTATCGTGTTTGGTTTCATGCCGGATGATGCAATCGTCCAGCGAGTCGACCCCTCGATACAGCGTCTTATGTCCTGCAGCCGGAAAGCGGAATCGTTCGATGATCCATTGACAATATTCGTAGAGCAGGTCCAATTGCATATAGATGCAGTTATTGTGATATCGGCTGTTCATCTTTTCTTCGATATAGCCGATCCAGGCCTTCGTGCCGAAGCCGGTAATGGGTTGCTTGTGATAGGACGGAAACAAACCGAAACGGCTTTCGACCCAACCTTTGAAAACCGCAGCCTGTGCATTGTTCGAGTCCATTCCCCAATCCTGTATCAAGCGCAAATAGCTATTGCGGTAACGCCGCCCTCCCGTTACGTCGCCCCCTAAGCGCTGCTCGGTTTCGAAGCCGAATACGACGCACATATAGTCTTGAAACAGACGGCCGCATGTCTCGGGCGCCGATTGTTTCGCCAAGAGTTCGAAAAGGCCCGAAGCGGCTTCTCGGGTTCCGGCGATATGCAGTGGTTTGGGGTGTTCGTTAAATACGACGCTAGCGATACATTCGGTCGACAGGCCGGTTAAATTGGCACTGTGGCAATGCTCGGCAATGGTCGGCATCGGTTGCGTAAAAGGGATTTTGCTTGTTTCGTTAACCGAATTCAAATCTGCTTTACATGAATTTTGAGCGTTTGAATTCGGTAAGCGATTTGTCTTGGCGTCATGTCGAGCAGGCGCGCCGCTTTGGCTTGCACCCAGCCGCTTTGTTCGAGTGCGGCGATGACGCGTTCGCGTTCGTCCAGGTTTTCATCGAGTAAATCCATGCTACGGACAGGCTGCGGTGCTAGCGTAATGCCGATTTCGCTTTCCAAACCGGTGCCGGCGATCACCTCGCGGTCGATGATGCCGTCCTGACTCATGATCGCGGCGCGTTCGAGCCGGTTTTCCAATTCCCGGACATTGCCGGGCCAATGATGCTTCATCAAGATACGAATCGCACTTTCTTTGATTTCGAGCGACCGTCCGGCTTGTTGTTTGGAAATACGTTTGAGTAAAAATTGTGCCAATTCGGGAATATCTTCGATACGTTCACGTAGCGCCGGCATATTAAGCGGCATGACATTGAGCCGGTAATACAAATCCTCGCGAAACCGTCCTTCGGCGACCTCTTCTTCTAGATTGCGGTTCGTTGCGGCGATTACCCGTACATGCACTTTTAAGGTTTTAACGCCGCCGACACGTTCGAACTCGCCCTCTTGCAGCACCCGTAATAATTTGGCTTGGAACGAGGCCGAAATTTCGCCGATTTCGTCGAGAAACAAGGTGCCGTTGTCGGCGAGTTCGAAACGCCCCTTGCGCTGACCGATCGCGCCGCTGAACGCGCCTTTCTCGTGGCCGAACAGTTCGGATTCGAGCAAAGTGTCGGGCAGGGCCGCGCAATTCAATTTCAAAAACGGGCCGTTCGCGCAGGCCGAGTTGAAATGAATCGCGTTTGCGACGACTTCCTTGCCGGTGCCCGACTCGCCGCGTATCAGCACGGTCGTGTTCCATTTCGCGACCTGCCGGATGATGTCGAATACCCTGAGCATTGGTTCGGAGTGGCCGATGATGTTTTCGAAACGGTAGTTTTTGACTAGTTCCTGTTTTAGATAATCGCGCTCGTTGGTCAATTGATCTTGTTTCCGCTCGATCGCCCTGAGCGAATTGACGCTTTGCGCGATCAGGTTCGCGACCATCTCGAGAAAGCGAGCCTTCTCTCCGAGAAAACTCGCTTCGGCCGGTTGTGCGGCTAGAATACCTACGACCTCGCCTTGGTCCACGGCCAACGGAGAGCCGATGAAGGGCAAGTCGGGATTGTAGACGCCCAGGCGGCTCAAGAAACGCGGCTCGTCGGTGATTCTGTCGACCACAATCGTGCTGCCTTCGTCCAGTATCGCACCGACCAGTCCTTCCCCGGGCTGATAACGCACCGACTTATCGATGTTGTCGCCATATACTTCGCAGATGCTCATGCTGTCGTCATCGACTTCACGCAATGTGATCATGCCGAAGTTCAAGCCGTTGCGTTTATGTAATATTTCAAGGATACCCCGCAATTTATCGCGTAAATCCCGGGTGCTGTTCAACAGTTGGCTGACTAAAAACAGCGTATCCAGTTCGGACTCGACTAATAGCAGACGTTCGGACATGACTTATCGTTTGGTTTTAGCGTTTCGATAGATTGGAAAACCGATTTTAAATCGGCAACCTTGATCGTAATTCGGATCGATTTCGATGCCGGCTTTATGTTGATTGACGATTTCCTGGACCATGACTAAACCCATGCCTGCCTTGATCGTGCCCATCGGGCGGGTCGTGTAAAAAGGTTGAAATACCTTGATGCGCTGGTCCGGATGGATACCTGGGCCGGTATCTTCAATCGACACATTGACTCGATCGTTGTCGACATGCGTTGCAATAGCAATGAAACGTTCGCGGCTCCCTGCGCGGTTCATCGCTTCTATCGCGTTATCGATTAATTGTTTGAATAGCATGCGTAGCTTGTTTTCCGAACCCAATACCGAAGGCAGCATCGAACTGGGCCGCCAATCGATGACGATCCCGTTGGCCAGAAGCTTATAGCTACTCAGCTCCACGACCTCATGCAGAATTTGGTTCAAATTGACCGGAATCACGGCGGTTTCCGGGATTTCGGGAATGCATCGCTGTAAGGTTTCCAGAGTTTCTTCGCCTTTCGTACCGACTTGTTCGAGCAGTTCTCTCAACGGTTGGTTTTGAATATCGTTGCGATGACTCATGATGTTGATTGCTGCACTAATTTGATTCAACGGTTGCCTAATTTGGTGCATCGCACCGAGTAAGGTTTCCCGGATGCTACGGATTTGTTCTTCCTCGGCCATGATGGTGCGCAGATTCTGCAGGTGCAATTCCTCCTGCTGGCGGCGCTGTTGCGTGATATCGCTGAAACTGAGCAGTAAATAATCTTTGGTTTCGCCGGAAAAAAATGCGTCGGCGCCGGTTTCCTTTTCGGCGAACCAGTTACCGGAGCATGCGTACCAACGTGTCCCGCGCTTGTCGATGCCTTCGATTCGAAGCTCTCTGTTGACGAAACCGCGTTCCTTTCGGGCCGCGTATTGCCATAGATCGCCAATGTCCTGGCGTAATAACTTCAAAAAAAACAACACAGGTTCGGTCAAGCCCAGATCGCTGATCATCATTTTATATACTTGGTTATCCAGGACGACGCGATCGCTCTTGTCGATGACCACCATCGCTACCGGCGATGCATTGATCACCGATTCGATCAATTGCTTCTGATTGATTAACTTTTGTTCGGCGGCGTGTGTTTGGGTGATATCCCGGTGCATGCCGATGTAATGCGTGATTTTTCCCTGTTCGTCCTGCATGGGCGCGATCGTAAGCTCTGCAAGATATGGGGCTCCGTTTTTATTTTTGTTGATCAAACGGCCGCGCCAGATTTTTTTGCGGGTGATCGTGTGCCACAAATCGTAATAGACCTGGCGGGGCGTCGATTTGGCCGATAATTCGGATTCGTTACGTCCGAGGATTTCCGCGGGGTGGTAGCCGGTGGTTTCGGTAAAGGCTTCGTTAATATAGAGGATGTTGGCTTTTTTGTCGGTGATCGATATGGCGACCGGTACTTGCTCGACGACTTTGATCAATAGAAAGAAAGGTAGCATCTTGCCTTGCCGGCTAAATGATTCGATCAAATCCAATAGCTGTTTATCGATCGTCAAAGACGGTGCAAATAGTGCCATCATTTGCTCGATATCGTTGGGATGGGTTTCGTAACCGGGAAGCGCATTGTTCATATCGATCGGTCTCGTAATTTCCATAATATTAAAAAGGAATATGCAAATTAGAAGCCAATTTTGATTAGGCTAAAAATAATCGCCGGATTTGAAAATTGGATGGTGGGGCCCAGTATCAATCTAATCCTGTTACCCAAGCTCCAGCTTGGGTAACCTGTTCAGGAAGCTCTAGCTTCCCGAC